>JACMLR010000575.1 GCA_014379515.1 Chitinophagaceae bacterium | reverse complement strand
TCCGGTAAAAAATCTCTCGGCGAGCATTTAAATATTTTAGCGAGATCGTTCAGGTGGTTGGTATTGTATTTAGCGCGGCGGTTGGGCGTTTCGACATGGCTGATGAAACTGTCATTCATCTTCAATTCCTGGGACAGCGCAATTTGCGAATAGCCGAGATCCATCCGCTTTTGTTTAACCCTGTCGATAATATACTTTTCTATTTTGCTTGCCCCTGACATTCACAAGCAAGTGATTCAAAATCCAGATCATCGTCAAAGGTACACGTACCATTATTATTGTTTTTTGATTTATATTTGTTTTCAACTTTTTTTGATTGCTTGCTGATGCAACGGTAGCGATCAGGTCTTTTAATTTTTTTCCCCGACTCGACCATTTAGTTTCTTCGCAATGCAAAAGCTGAATTCATCCGACAATGCGCAATTGTTTCATTCCTTTACTTCAGGAGAGGAGCAGGGATTCGATTATATCTATCTTGAATTTTATCGACCGTTGATGTTTTTCGCCAATAAAATTTTGCACGACGGTGAACGCGCGGCAGATCTCGTCAGCGAACAATTTATAAAGGCATGGGAACGGCGATCGACTTTTCAAACTATGAAACACTTGCGGGCATTTCTATATACGAGTACCCGTAATGCGGCAATTGACCAGTTGAGAAAAACGAAAATACTTTCGCTGGATGCGACTGCCGAGGAATTTACAGCAAACGAAAAAACAGCAATTGAATATTTGATTCAAGCTGAAACATATCGACAGGTATACCAGGCCGTAGAGCAGTTGCCACCACAGGCACGCGAAGTGATCCGACTGTTTTACTTGTTGGGTCAGGACTATAAAGAAATTGCAAAGCGACTGAATCTTTCTGTTAATACTGTTCGGGTTCAAAAAGCCCGGGCATTGCGCATCCTTCGCAACTCGATTTCAATCTTTGTTATGTGTTGTATGCTGATGAGCTTTTACCTGTAGGAAACTTATCGTCTTCGTAAACTCCCAAATTTCTTTTTCAATTCCTTTAAATGAAATCGCTTACTCCCCGTATTATGTTTATGTACCACAACCGTTTTCGTTTCTAAAAGTTGTGAGTAAATACTAACTTAAAGGTATGAACGAGGATTGGGTCAATAATAAGGATGAAACAGCGTACAGGGTTGCATACCTGGTTGCTGGATTCATTAAGGGAACACTCACCTCAGTTGAACATGACGAATTGGATGATTGGGTTGCGAGCAGCGACGAAAACATGCAGGTGTTTGAGCGTTTAACCGATGCATCCAGTATCGGGGAACTGGAGAAGACTGTAAGTCGCTCCCAACTGCAGGAACGTTTAGCCCAGGATAAGCGACAACTCGATTTCAGTTCGACCTCCCGTCCCTCGAAAAAATCCAATACCATTAATTTGTTAGTGTTTAGTGCGGCGGCATGTATTCTTGTGGCGGCCGGAATTTTTCTCTTCTGGCAAAACGATAAACCAGCAGGCTCCGCTGGAACATCTGTAACAGTTGAAGATGCAAGTCCCGCTTCCTACCGTGCGATGTTGACCCTCGGTGACGGAACCGAGCTTGCAGTCACCGATAAAAGCGAAGGTTCCATAGCCCACGATAACTCTGTTGGTATTGCTCAATCGGATAACGCCCTGGTATACACGGATAGTGGTCGGTCACATGAGTTAGTAAATAATAAGCTGACTGTTCCATTGCAAGGATTTTTCAAATTGGTGTTGAGTGACGGAACTAAAGTGTGGCTGAATGCCGGCTCGGAATTGATTTACCCTGTTGCATTTACCGGTAAGGATCGATCGGTGCAATTAAAAGGAGAAGGATATTTTGAAGTATTCAAAAATGCCGCTAAGCCTTTTAAGGTCGAGGCAGGAGGGATCACCACTCTGGTCCTGGGAACACATTTTAATATCACTTCTTACGATCATTCGGATGTTGCAATTACTTTATTAGAGGGTAGAATCACCACGGAAAGCCCGAGAGGAAATTTTACCTTGAAACCGGGCGAGCAAATAGTAGCCACCACGGAAAGCATTCTTAAGCGAACGGGAGCAGATACTTCAGCAATCATTGGGTGGAAAAACGGGGTCTTTGAGTTTCGGGATAGTCCGATTTCCGAAATCATGAAACAGTTAAGCCGATGGTATGGGGTTCGTATCAACTATGAAGCAACACCCGATTATTTATTCAACGCTACAATCGATCGATCTGTTCCGCTCTCAAAAATCCTGAGATACTTGCAGCTTACCAACAAAGTGCATTTCAAATTCGAGAATCAAACAATTACAGTACTGAAATAGAACTCCTGCTGGCAAAAAAAACCGGGAAGAGGTTGCAGCTCTACCCGGAACAATTTGAGCTGGTAAAAACGACAATCGACTTGTTATTTTTTTCACCCAAAACTGATCAAAGCTATGTATTTGCCTCCAATCGGCAAAAGACCTGTAGCAATCAATCAATTTGTACGCATTATGAAAATGCTATCAATACTGCTACTCGCTTTTTCCTTGCATCTCCCCGCGGGCACGTTTGCTCAAACGTTCAACATCTCTGTCAAAGACGAAAAATTGGAAGCTGTCTTCAAACAAATTCAGCAACAGAGCAATTATCGATTCATTTACACGCGCAACGAAATTAGCACGGCGCCAAAAGTCACGTTGTCACTGACCAATGGTACCATTTCCCAGGTTTTGATGGCTTGTTTTGCAAACCAGTCTTTAGCCTATTCTATCGAGGATAATTTTATAATTATTCGGAACAAAGAGTTTCCTGCACGCAACTCCGCCATACAAATGATACCCGGGCAAATTTCCGGTCGGATTATTAATCATAAACAAGAGCCGGTTCCCGGCGCTACTGTAAGTATTAAAGGACGACCATACATGACCGTTACAAATGAAGCGGGCACTTTCCTTTTGAATGGCGTTGATACACCCGGAATTTTATCCATTAGCTCGGTCGGATATCAAAGTCGGGAGCTGAAATTGGAATTGAGCAATTCCTTGTTGATTGTCTTGCACCCATTCATTAATAACCTGAATGAAACGATTGTCATCGGCTATGGAGTTACCACGAGAAAGTTAAATACCGGCTCGGTTGCTAAAATCAGTAGCGAGACAATTGCGCGACAACCCGTGAGCAGTTTTG
>JACMLR010000574.1 GCA_014379515.1 Chitinophagaceae bacterium | reverse complement strand
TTTTTGAGAAGTAACTCAACAAAGCTGTCGCTTTTATCGATCGCGAAATTATCTTCTTCGGTAATGGTAAGTTTTCGAATCGGTCTGAATACTCCTGTCGCCTGGCCAATAGCACCTTCAAGCATTTTTACATCGTCAACCTTCACTTGTATATTAAATGATGCGTTCGGGTTGGAATTGAAAAAACGGCGAACTGTATTGTATGATGTCAGCACCATATTATCACGACTGCGACCGAGTGTTGAACCCATTGGCTTCAACGTTCCAACTACGCGAAATGGAACGCTATTGATCATGATAATTTTATCGACAGGCAGTTCCAAATTTTCCCCGAAAAATTTAGCGGCAATATCTTTTCCAATGATGCAAACATTGCGGCCCGATTCCACATCCTGATCCGTCAGGTTACGGCCAAACGCAAGCGTAAATCCATTTTGGTCGATATAGTTTTCATCGCTACCCTGAACGTATACTGTTGGGTTCGATTTTTTCGTCTCGAAGGAAACAACTGCATTTCGTGCACCGAAAAGGTTCAGGCACACTCTCGCAGGAAACTCAAAGGATTGTTTAAATGTTTCGGCCTGGATCCGGGTAATTGGCTTACCCATGTTTGACTTCTTTTCTTTCCGTTTTCCTTTTTTCTCTTTCTTCAATTGGTCACCACCAAATCCGAAGCGAGGTTCCCGAAAGCGGATCGTAAAACCGTTTGCACCCATTGATGAAAAACTCTCAATGAATTTTTGCTCGATCGCTTCAATTGCGGTGCTGATCCCAACAAGCGCCATGATCCCGAATGCAATGATTGCCACTGTTATTCCTGTCCGAAGTTTGTTACCACGAACGGTTCTGGAAGCAAGGGAAAAGGTATCACGAAACGCCATACGGCTAAGGTAAGAAATCCACTAGTAGCTCGAATACAGTTTTTATGAATGGCAAATACTGCCTAAAACGCGGGATTGTAAAGTTGATTTAAAAGCGTCTCAGGGAAGATGCCTAACAAAATAAGGATGATCGCAACAGCTACCAATACCACTTTAAAACTGGTGCTTACCTGGATCTGCGGTTCGTCGCCATCCTTAAAGTACATTGCCTGTATAACGCGGAAGTAATAATAAACGCTGATTGCCGCGCAAACGATCGCCACAATCACCAGCCAAAGAAGATTGCCATTTGAAATCGCGGCAGACAGCATATAAAACTTGGCCATAAAACCTGCAGTCGCCGGGATACCTGCCAGCGATAACAAGAAGATACTCGTTGCCGCAGCAACAACGGGCTGACGGCGGGCAAGACCGTTAAACCCTTCGAAAGTGTAATCCTTCATCTTGATAAGAACGGCAAACACGCCAATCGTCGCGAGGCTATATGCAGTAACATAAAATAATAAACCTTCTGAAGCATTGCGGCTTCCCAATGCAACAAGCGCCATCATCATAAACCCTGCTTGCGCAATACTCGAATAGGCGAGCATTCTCTTGACACTTTGCTGGAAAACAGCCGTGATATTTCCAAAAAGAAGTGTAGCCGCTGTAATAATTGCTACCATTAACTGCCATTGACTATGCATGTTGCCAAAGCTTCCCTGGAAAACCCGGATGAACGCAATGAACACACCAGCCTTCACAATCGTTGCCATGAATGAGGTGAAAACCGTTGGTGCTCCGTCATAAACATCGGGCGTCCAAAAATGGAACGGTGCAGCCGAAACTTTGAAAGACATCGAGAACATTAGTAACAACATACCTACAGCTAGCATAGGAGTAAGCTCACCCGAACCCGCAGCAATCGTTTCCATAAAGAAACTTCCTTTTGCGCCGTAGATGAACGCGATACCCATCAGCATAAGTCCAGTAGAAAACGCACCCATCAGCAAATACTTCAGTGAAGCTTCATTGCTTTTAAGATTTCGTTTGTCGCTTCCAGTAAGGATGTAAAGCGGGATCGAAATTATTTCGATTCCGAGGAACAACATCAATAATGTATTGAATGAGGAGGCAATTGATATCCCACAAAGAATAAAAAATAACAACGCGAAGTACTCAGCAAGATGATGCCCGACCTGCGCCATATCTCGACCAGAAAGAATAAAATAAATAAGCGT
>JACMLR010000573.1 GCA_014379515.1 Chitinophagaceae bacterium | reverse complement strand
TTCAATACTAACAGTCACACCACTGTGATTCGGGAGTAGCGTATTCCCTTCAGTATATAATTGCACGGAACTTGCATTGAGTCGTGTGTTAGTCTCAGCGTCTTTTTTGCATGAGCTTAGTAGAATAAAAAATGCGGCAGCAAATAGGAGTGTTCTTGACATAGCGTTAGTTTTTGCAGTGATGGAATGAGTAGCGGTTAGCTTGACAACGTCGGAAGTTTGGGTTTGGTATTTACCGGTCTACCTTTTTCCAAGGAGTCATTGCGAGCCCGCCACTACAGCCTCGAACTTGTGCATGGTGCGGCGGGCTTGCTTCGCCCGCGCATGCTGTTGTATTCGGTGACCCGAATGCGGGCTCGCAATGACCCTATCGGGTCGGCGCCTCTCTCGGCATGACCGGCATCGATTACTAGTCTTACGCTCTCGCTTTCGCTTTCACTCTCGCTCTCGCACTCACTCTAAGCTCTCCCACTCACTCTAAGCTTGCGCATTCGCAATTCCACCTCTTTCCAATGCGAGTTTAATAATTTAATAAGATTAACCACATGATCAGGACATTTTCTTTGTTGACTTTAGATGATCCCTTCTAAAGCCAAAACATACAGCATGAAAAAGACATATCTCTACACACTCGTCATTTTAGTGCTCGTCGCTTTCCTGAGTGCAGCGGCCGTAAATTACTCGATGCAACCCCCGTTCAATTATACGGGGGCGGATGGTCCGAGTACCTGTGCGCAATGTCATGCGAATTTTAATAACGGTGGCGGCGCAATTTTCACTACCGGTCTTCCGGATACCAATTTCATTGCCGGACAATCCTATAATTTCAATGTGAATCTTTCCCATCCAACCACGCGTGGTAGATGGGGTTTTTCAATCGTAGCACGAGATGCCAACAATCAACCGGTCGGAACATTCTCCAGTTCGAATCCTAATGCTGCCCTCAACAATGGTGAACTCAGCCACTTCGGTGCTGTCTTCTCCACCGGAACCAGTTTTGCGTATGATGGCTTGACATGGACAGCTCCATTCAATCCAACAGTCGCGCAACGGAACGTTTCATTTTATTATATCGGCAACGCAGCAAATGGCGACCAGGGATTGACGGGAGACTTTATTTATTCCGGGATGAAAACTTCATCGCTCGTCATTGTGAATACGCCGCCAGCTGTCACCATTACAAGCCCCGCTAACGGCAGTCAGTTTACTGCCGGTGCACTGATAGCACTGAATGCAACAGCGAGTGATGCAGATGGCGTTGTAAGAAAAGTAGAGTTTTATAACAATGGAGTGAAGTTTTTAGAAGACAGCATAGCACCATACGGATTGACCAGCAATAATGAAATTGAACCCGGGATTTATACGATTACCGCAAAGGCCTTCGATGATGACGGCGCCAGCAGGGTATCCGACACCGTTCGAATAACCGTTACCGGTTGTACGCCGATCGGTACTGTTACGGCCGAAGGATATTTAAATATCCCGGGAACTCAGGTAGCAGATCTGTTGAACAATCCCGCATATCCAAACAACCCCGAGGCAACAGCCCAGCTTACCACTCTTCAGTATTCAAATATTACCAACCAGTACGGTGCACGGCTACGTGGTTATCTCTGCGCGCCGCTGACAGGCAACTATGTTTTCTATATTGCCGGCGACGACCAGGCCGGTTTATACCTCAGCACCGACGAGAATCCAGCCAATAAGGTACTCATCGCGTACAATCAAACGCCTGTAAATTTCCAGGAATGGTTGAAGTTCCCGACGCAAAAGTCCGTATCGATCAAACTTGTAAAAGGCGGGCGCTACTATTTTGAAACCTTGCATAAACAATCTACCGGCGCCAATCATTTGTCGGTAGGCTGGGTGATGCCGAATGGAACCGCTGAAGCACCGATACCTGGCAATAGGCTATCACCCATTCAGGGCAGCGGATCGGGACCATCCCAACAGTCTTTCCAGGAGGCTATGCTGGAAAAAAGTAAAACGGAAGAAGCTGATCTAACCATTTCCGTGACACCGAATCCAAGTTCGAATCATTTTACACTCACAACGAGAACAAGTAGGAAGGACATCATTAGTGTAAGCATAACTGATATATCGGGACGACTAATCGAACGCAGATTGAACATTGCGCCGAACTCAACGGTTCAGTTTGGCACAAATTATCTGAAGGGCGTTTATTTTGCGGAAATCAGACAGGGCGAGAGAAAGAAGAGTATCAAGCTTGTGAAGAAATAGGTGTTAGTGTATCGCCGCTGGTTATGCATTTACAGATAAGTATCCGTACTTGCGAACGCAGTTCTCGCAAAGTCGCAAGGTCGCAAATAAATTTAAACTCAATCGCAAACAACTTCGATTGTTACGAGTTATTTACCTTCGGTTTTAATTTTTCGATTAGGGTAAGACAGTACGAAACCAGGGATTCTGAAGCCGCCCGCAGGCATCACTATCCCGTTTAACCCAGACTCCAACAACTGTCAGCCCTTGCAAAATTTAGAACACGAATGAAAAAAATACTTGTATTCATTTTAGTAAGTTGGACTTCATCAATCGTTGCGCAATCAAAATTTCAAAAATACTTCGACAGTTTTGCGGTGAAGGGAAGCACCACCATTTATAATTACAAAAGCAAGGAATGGATATTCACGGATATAAAGGATGCAGATGTAGTTACTCTACCCGCATCAACCTTCAAGATCCCAAATTCATTAATTGCCCTTGAATACAAAGCAATTCAGGACGAAAACGAGGTTTTCAAATGGGATGGTGAAACAAAATCGCATCTTGGTACGGTCATTAATGCATGGAATAAGGATACCGATTTGAAGAATGCCTACAAAAATTCTACAGTTTGGTTATATGTGGATGTTGCTAAACGAGTTGGTAGGAAGACATACCAACGAACGCTCAAAAAACTTCACTACGGAAATGGCAACCTGACTGAAAAAGGAATCGATTTTTGGAACTATGGTGAGTTTTCCATTTCACCCAGAAATCAGATTCAATTCCTGATAAAACTTTATGAAGGGAACCTGCCCTTCTCACGGTCAACCATCAACAAGGTCAAAGAAATAATGATTTCGGAAAAAACAGCATCGCATATGTATCGAGATAAAACCGGTTGGACACGAAAGAACGGAATAGACATCGGCTGGTGGGTTGGATATCTTGAAACAAACGATAACGTCTTTTTCTTTGCGACCAGGCTGCAAAAAGATGAACAGCAGGAGAACCCGAATTTCCCGAAGGCAAGGAGAGAGATTACTAAACTTATTTTGAACGAAGTAATGGGACAATGAACAAACAACAGCGCATCCCTTGAAGAAAATATCAAAATAAAATGACCAGGGTTTTAGTAACAGGCGCCGCGGGAAATGTAGGGTTAGAAGTGATAAAGTCATTGCAACAAATTGATCATAACCTTGACCTTTTTGCTGGCGTCAGAGATTTAATTACTGACAAAGTCAAATTATCACAATATAATGTAGCGCTTTTGCAATTTGACTTTACGGAAATCGACACGCATGATACCGCATTGAATAATTTTGACATCGTTTTTTTACTGAGACCGCCACAGATCTCTGATGTAGAAAAATACTTTAAACCTTTAATCGACATATGCTCTAAGAAAGGTGTTAAGCATATCGTTTTCTTATCAGTTCAAGGAGTGGAGAAAAGTAAAATAATTCCGCACTACAAAATCGAAAAGCTAATTGTTGACAGCAAAATCAACTATACATTCCTGCGACCGGCCTATTTTATGCAAAATTTTACGACCACCCTTCGGAACGAGCTTGTAACGAGAAGGCGAATTTATCTACCTGCTGGTAACGCAAAATTTACGCTCGTGGACGTTCGGGATGTTGGCGCTGTTGCTGCAGCTATTTTAGCAAACATCTCTCAGCACATCAACAAATCGTACGAGCTGACTTGTAAAGAAAAATTCAGCTTTCATGAAATGGCACAAGTATTAAGTGGGATTTTAGGTATTGAGATTGAATTCAAATCTCCAAATCTTTTGAGTTTCTTTTTAGCAAAGAGAAAGGAAAACACAGCAACGACGCTCATTCTTGTAATGATTATGCTGCATTATTTTCCGAGATTTCAGAAGGAACCGGAAACAACAAATTCAATTGAGCAAATTCTCAAGAGAGCACCGATATGTTTTGGGCAGTTTATTAATGATAATAGAAAATTATTGACGGAGTGAAGAAGGTAAGGTCGATAAATCTATGACCTTAGAATTCCCCTTTTGCAGTTTTAGAGATATTAATTCGCGCGGCAACCAGCGAAATGGTACTTTACACCAACCATACCTTCTAAAAAGTAATAAACCATGAAATTAGGAACCATCGTCAAATTGAGCTTTATAGCAAGTTTGATTGTTACTATTATAGGTGCGTACTTGAAAATAACTCATTGGCAAGGCGCTGAAGCATTATTAGTAACTGGCGTTATCACAACCCTGATTTTTATCGTAAGCGCCATCTACGAAGTAAGAACCTCCCGGAGAATCGATCATACGGAAAAAACAATGTGGACAATCGCCTTTATCTTTTTCAGCGGTATTGCAGGAATTATTTACTTTTCGATTGGAAGGAAAAGGATCGCCCGAAGATTTTGAATGTAACGGCACTTCGATTCCTTATCATTTAAATTGTATATCGAAAAAATAAACAATGGGCAATCGACACAAGATTTCAACCATCGTCTTTTCCATTTACATTCTACTTGCTTTTTATGTATTGGGAGCTGGGATCGTAAATTCTTTAGTTTCCTACCGCACCTGGCGTTTAGTTGGCGAAAACGAGTTTCCGAAATTTCACCAACTTGATAGCGCCCTCATCATTCCACTTTTTGTGATTTTCTTTTTCCTGACTTTCATACCCCAGATTTTATTATTCTGGTTTCGACCGATGTTTATATCGAAGTGGTTAGTATGGGTGGCCTTTTTATGTAATCTCATTTGTTTAATCTCCACGATCGCGATACAAATCCCCATTCAAAAAGAATTGGATCAACGATTTTCACTCGAACTAATCGATCGGCTAATCTCCACCGATATGATTTACAGAAGAATTCCAATGGCGTTGATGGCAATCGTCAATTTTATCATGCTGTACAAAGTCGTGAAGCGCTCGTTCAGCGCATCTACCCTACAAGCATAAGCGCGATACGATTTGTATTGATCGATGTAT
>JACMLR010000572.1 GCA_014379515.1 Chitinophagaceae bacterium | reverse complement strand
GCTCTCGCAATTTTATTGTTCGCTATCGGACTCGGAACTGTATTTCTTTTGATTCTTTTTATCGGCGTCGCAGTCTGGATCAATGAAGCATTAAATTCAGGATATGCAGGCTACTTTATTGTATCAGCTTTCCTTATGATTGTAATGATTCTACTTTTTGGACCCGGACGTAAATCAATTAAGAAAACTGTAATTAATAAGATTTTAAATAGTATCGACCATGACTGATTCTTACGTAGAACTGAAAAGACGTATTGCTGAGAAACAGAACAGCATCGATCGTAAACAAGATGAAATGAAAGAACAATTGAAAGATATTGGCGTTGCCTTAAAGCCTGTAAACCTCATTAAAGGGGCAATGGGTGGGGCAGTAAATGCTGCCAAAAAACCGAGTGTAATAAGTACAGCAATTGGAATTGGTATACCTTTTTTGGCTGATCGATTGCTGTTCCGAAAAAGAGGATTTATCTTTCGAACAGTAGGTTTATTTGCCGTTCGTAAACTTGTTAATAAATTTACAGCAAAACGAGGTCTTTAATATCGAGTAGCAAACATGTATGTCTAGCCAAACAATTTTGATAATCGATGATGAACTGGAGATCGTCAGTCTTTTATCGAGGGTTCTGAGACGCCAGGGATTTAATGTCCATTCAGCCCATACTCTAAAAGAGGGATGGGTAAGCCTTTGTGACGTTAAGCCTGACATTCTTTTTCTTGATGTTAATCTTCCTGATGGGAATGGATTAAAAAAGCTTGCTGACATAAAGAAAGACTATCCGCAGGTTAAGGTGGTTATGATAAGTGCTTTCGATATGGAGGATGATAGAAACCAGGCCCGTGTCAACGGTGCTTTTACTTTCTTGAGTAAGCCGTTTAACATTCGCCAGGTCTCTGACCTGGTCCAACAATTCCGAAATCCAGATATCAATTAATCAACCATCCCCCTCATAACTAATAATATACCATGGCAAAAATTCTGGTAATCGATGATGATATAGATATTTGTAATCTTCTAAGCAGGTTCCTTACAAAGCGTGGCTATGAAGTCGATACAGCAATGAGCGGAAAAGGCGGTCTTGAAAAAATAGCTTCATCCGCTTACGATCTTGTATTCTGCGATTTTAAACTTCGCGATATGGAAGGCAGGGATATCCTGACCAAAGTTCAGGAGACTACGCCCGGACTTAAAGTGATAATTATCACCGGCTATTCTGATATCAAAACAGCAGTAGATGTAATGAAGCGAGGTGCCTATGACTATGTTATCAAGCCTTTAATCCCTGATGAGCTGATCAATCTTATAAATCGTGCATTAAGTGATGAGCAACCTAAAGTTGTTGCCGGTCCTGCGCCATCAAAGAACGGTACTCAAGGCCTGAAACGGTCAACCATAAAAAGTGGTACTGGTGAAACGATCGAACTCGAAGAAGGATTCATCACCGGAAGCTGTGGCGAATCTAAACTACTTTACAAGCAGGTCGGGCTCGTAGCTCCAACAAATTTTAGCGTTATTATTTACGGCGAAAGTGGTTCCGGTAAAGAAAATATTGCACGTACAATTCACACATCAAGCAAAAGAAAAGATAAACCGTTTATCGCGATCGATTGCGGTGCCTTAACAAAGGAACTTGCTGGTAGCGAACTGTGGGGTCACGAGAAAGGTGCTTTTACAGGCGCCATTACTTCGAAACCTGGTCAATTTGAACTTGCTAATGGCGGAACTATATTTCTTGATGAAGTAGCCAATCTTTCTTACGAAACGCAGGTTGGGTTACTTCGACTTGTGCAGGAACGTAAACTTCGCCGCATCGGTGGAACAAAAGATATGGACATTGATGTTCGCATTCTTGTAGCATCAAACGAAAATCTTTGGGAAGCCGCCCAGAAAGGAAAGTTCAGAGAAGATCTATACCATCGTTTTAATGAATTCAGTATGATCGTGCCGCCTTTGCGTGAGCGTGGCAACGATGTGCTTGAGTTTGCACTTCATTTCCTTCAGATGGCGAACAATGAACTTGGAAAAAATCTTACCGGCTTTACTGAAGAGGTAAGATCACTATTTCTTCGCTATCCGTGGCCAGGTAACCTGCGAGAAATGCGTAACGTGATCCGACGTGCCGCATTGTTGGGTGAAGACAAAGAGATTGGTATCACAACACTTCCCCAGGAAATTGTTTACCATCAGAAGTTTTCTTTTTCAGATCCCGATAAAGTAGATCATACTCCTACTATTGCCGCTACACCAAAACCGGTTGACATTCCCGCTGCTCCACAATCACTGAAAGATGCAGCAGCACAGGCAGAAGCGGATGTACTCAAGAAAATTCTTGAAGAGGTGAAATACAACCGGACGAAAGCAGCACAAAAACTGGGAATAGACCGGAAAACGCTGTTCAACAAGATGAAACAGCATAACCTCTAATTAATTTATATTATGGATCTCAGGTCCGGCTATCCTCTCTGGCTGGTTACCTCCGGCTTGCCCTATACCTACCCCAAGCTCGAACGGAATCTTAAAAAAGATGTCGTAATTCTTGGAGGCGGAATTTCCGGAGCATTAACGGCGCACTATCTCACTAAAAGCGGTTTTGATTGCACGATTGTCGATGCCCGTACAATCGGTCTGGGGAGTACTTGCGCAAGCACCGCGCTGCTCCAATACCAGATCGATACAACGTTAACCGAGTTAACTGAAATGATCGGAATAGAGAATGCTACCCGAGCATTCGAACGTTCTGCGAATGCGGTCGATGAATTGGAGATTTTGGCAAAGGAGATAGGTTATTCCGGTTATGCTCGAAAGAAGACGTTGTTTTACGCTTCGAGTATCGCACATGGAAAAAAACTTGAGAGAGAATATAAACTCCATAAAAAGGCTGGCTTTTCAGTTCAATTTTGGGATCAAACGTTGATAAAAGATAGATTTGGCTTTTCAGCGCCGGCCGCCTTGTTTAGCGATCACAGCGCTCAATGTGATTCATACACGTTAACGCACGCATTGCTTCAATTTAATGTATTAAAAGGCCTTACTGTCTTCGATCGCACCAGTGTAACAAAGATCGAGCATACTGCAAAAGGAGTGAAACTAACTACCGAAGGTGGAGTGATCATCCAGGCGAAGAAACTTATTTATGCAACTGGGTACGAGTCGGTCAATTATATCGATGAAAAGATTGTTGATCTTCACTCTACTTACGCCATAGCGGGTGAACAAATGAATGAAGGGCGTTTCTGGTACGCTGACGCATTGATCTGGGAGACTAAGAATCCTTATTTGTACATGCGATCGACCAGCGATAATCGTGTTGTTGTGGGAGGAAGAGATGAACCGTTTTACAATCCGGCGAAACGTGACGCTCTTCTTGGAAAAAAATCGAGACAACTCACTAAGGACCTTGGGAAGGTTTTTCCTCAGCTTGAATTTAATGTGGAATTCAGTTGGACGGGCACTTTTGCAAGTACGAAAGACGGTTTGCCCTACATCGGGCAATACCCAAAACTTCCAAATAGCTTATTTGCATTGGGTTTTGGAGGAAATGGGATAACCTTCAGCGTTATTGCCGCACAGATGATTACTGACCTGCTGCTTGGTAAAAAAAATCGGGATTTAAATTTGTATTCATTCGGCCGGTAAGTCTAATATTAAAAACCTTATATCATGTCAGTAAAAACCGCCGGGCTTGAAAAAGCAACTGTAAGTAATCATCTTGGTCTTGAGCACGAGGCGATGTATCACCTGAGCGTATCACTCAATAATCTACTTTCGGATTACCATATTTTTTATCAGAACGTCCGCGGGTTCCATTGGAATGTAAGTGGTAGCGACTTTTTTGATCTTCATGTTCGTTTCGAAGAATTGTACAAAGAACTGAGTAACGACATCGACGAGCTGGCTGAACGAATTGTTACGATTGGATATAAACCGCTTCATGCGTATTCCGACTTTCTAACGAACACGACTCATATGGAAGTTAAGAACGTGAAAGACGGAAAGCAGTGCGTCAATCATGTGATCAATGGTCTTGGTATGCTGATTGCATCACAACGTAAAGTTGCGGTTGAAGCGAGTCATGCAGAAGATATTGCTACAACAGACCTTCTTACAAAGTTTATCGTGGATCTTGAGAAACGTCTTTGGATGTTTACAATGTCGAGCAAGTAATCACTTCCATCATATATCAGCGTTGATTTTTGAGGTTGCAGGCAGCCGCACCGGTCTCCGGGGCGGCTTTTGTATTGTTGGGTGGCTAGCGGCGACGCGTTATAAGAGAGAATACAGGCGCGCAGAGACGCCAGGCCGCCAAGGACGCGTAATGAGTTGGCTGATGATTTCTTATTAAGTCATGCTGGCAACAATTTACTGCTCAAACCAGTAAGAAATTCTTTGCGTCATTGCGCCTTCGCGCGGTTGTATTGATGCAAAGCGAACAATTCATATCTAGTCTATGTCGCAACGGAGCCGCGAAGAAAATGATTTGATCGATCAGAGTTTGAGACTAATTGAATGAAACCTCCAGCAGTATTCTTTGATAAAATTGTTGAAGTTTAGAATCTCTACAAAATCACTTGGCGGCTTGGCGCGAAGAAAAAAAGGGCCCCTTTCAAGGCCCTTACGCTTTCATGCACGCAAATTAACACGAGCGCAAATTACGATTTATAAATCGTTTTGATTTCGTCTTTTACTCTACGTCCTTCTTCCAGGTGAGCACGTAACCCTGGTAAGGTTTTGTCGCACCATGCTTTCAAATCTGCATCCTTTGTATCCTTGGAACAATTCTCCAGTTTGTTGATCACTTTCTCATGTTCATCGATCACTTCATCAACATATTTGGTATCGAATTCTTTTCCTTTTTTCCAATCTTTCATATCAGCTACATCTTTCGCAAAATCATTGCTCATGCTATCTGGTACAGTATAATTTCTTTTCCCTGCAAATGCTTTGATCTCACTACCTAATGTCATGTGATCAGCTTTAATTTTTGCAGCGAGGTCTTTAACTTGTTTTTGATTCGCATTTTTTGCTGCGTAATCAGCTGCGGCATGCAGGTAGTGTTCCTGGCTGGAAAGAGCAACTAATGCCTCTGCATCATTTTCAGCGGTATTAGTTTCTGTTTTGACTTCATTTGCCTGATCTGCTACTTTTTCGCTGTCTGGATTTTTTTTCTCGGCTTCATCAGCGCAAGAAACAAAAAGAGCTGCAGAAATTAAGGTAGCCGCGAATAGTGTTTTTTTAATTATCATATTATTTGTTTTGTGATTAGAAATATCTGTTAGATTTATTTTGCTGATTTTGAAAACGATCCCCCGAGTTTATGCATCAGGTTAGAGATCGGACCTTCCATCTTATTACTAACATCATCAATTGTTTCATCACCCAAAAGATGGCCCATTTGTAGTTCTGCTGGCAGATGTGTCAGAATTGAATGCCTTTGCGATACCATATACTTGGTGATATCTTCCGGTTTAATTGTTTCTTTAACCAATTCCTGGATGAGCACCCGGTAACCGTTCCGCGCAGCATCATTAATGGTGGAATGCGCGTCGGCATAAGTAGTACCCGAGTAATTTGCTACTTTGTTTACAACATCGTCGACAGTAGTACCAAACGTGAAATCTATACATGGGCTATTCGCATTTTCGATGTCACCGCGATGGTTAACCAGGTGATCAAGAATTTTATTCGCACCATCGGCACTTGAGGCAAGCTCAAAAATTCCCGCGAGCGCCGTCGGTATGGCGGCACCCGGTAATGTTTTTTCATACTCGACTTTCGTCGAACTTACCGGGCTTTCTTTTTTGGTCACCGGAGCGCCCATCATGTTGTTTACGCGGTCAAATAGATTAATTGCCATAAAATAGTTTTTAGGATTATCATGATTATTCAATTTCGAGGCCATTGCTTGCCTTATTCTAGCTTCTTAGCATTATCCCATTCAGAATCAGGAAGGTATGCTTCCAAATCACTCTCAATTCATACATTCAACATATAACTAGGTAGTCCCATCTATGGCAATTTTTTATTGCACAATTTGGTTAGTTTTTTCCTCAGAACACTTTTCGATTTGGCTTCTATCTGCGTGATTCTCAGTGTTCCAACGACACAATTTATTTGGCATAGTTCTTCTCTTGATGATCTAAACTCACCCCATGATAAAAAAGGATTTAACGACGCTGAGCCAGGTAATGAATCAGCTCCGCGATAAAGGAAAGGATTGTGAATTCAAACTTGCTGATAGCGGGCTGGGATTAATAAATGCAGGAAACGGTAAGCTATACTCGATTTCAGATTTGCGAATAATACGGACTTATCGGTTTGAAGGAGACAGCAATCCTTCGGATTCTTCTATACTCTATTTGATTGAAGCAAATGATGGGCAGGTCGGTTATGTGTTGGATGCGTACGGCGCTTACTCCGGATACGATGATGACCAATTCGATAAACTTATCCGCGAAATTCCTGTCGCGGAAAAATGACCTGGACCTTTTTAACTTGACTGCTGGAGACGAAGGAATGTTGTGACTAATAAAAAAGGCATGAAAAGTTTTTTAAGAATGATGCTGGTGCTGCTGATGTTGGTGGGAACTGAAGAAGCAAGCGCGCAGGCATCAGCTGGATTGGACATAGGTTACCAATTGCGCCGCGAATTATTTTGGTACTAACAGCCGTGGATATGGGTAGCAGCAGCTTGCATGGTTTTGCTTTTTCTTATGGTACTGCTTAGGAATCGTGAGCGAAGCGAAAATTAAAGGATGAAATTCAGGGACGGTCAATCATAAGTAAAGCACGGGCGCATGGCTCGTGCTTTTTACGTTAAGTACGTCTTCGTGCAAATACAAGTGTAATGATAACAGAAAGTAATACGCCACCCAGGATCGCCGACAAATAAATTTTGCGCAGTCCCGGTGTGTGAGGCTTATCGGGTGAATAGAAGGGTTGTAACACCTCAATATTTTCGTCCATCTCCAATTTCCGTTGGGTACCGATCAATTCTCTTCGGAAAAAGTATTCCGATTGGTAAAGATCCACGACGCTGGTACCTGCTTGCAGGTCGCGGGCTTTTAAACTTTCAAGACTCTCCAATTTATTCATGATCTCTCGCGAAATTAGAGTCAGAACCTGGACACGATTCTTGCGTTGCTTTAATGCATATTCATTGCCATTGAGGGTAGTTACGATCCCGGAAGCAACCTGGGAAATAATTGATTTGTCTTTCGTGAGTATCGTCACTTTGAAAAGAGAAACCGCGCTATCGTATCGACTGATGTTGAAGTTATCGGCCACTACTTCCGCTGCTATATTATGAATGGCGGAATTGTTTGCTGCATTCAGTTTTGCAATTGTTTCGGCGCTGTTGATAACCATCACACAAAACTTTGTATCCAGATCTTGCGAAACAAACGTCGCCTCGCTACGATAGTATTGAGGAATAATAAATCGAATCGAATAAACGAGTAGTGCAACGAGCACCAGCAAGCCGCCAAAAAGAAGAAAATTTGCGAAGAGCGTTCGAAACATTCCCCCAATTAAACGGAGTAGCGAACGAATCCCACTTCCAACCGATCGAAAAAATTCTGCAAGATCAATCTCATCGGATTGACCATTCTTATTTCTAATATCATTCATCGGATAATTTTTTTCTTTTGGTGAATGCAAAGAGAGCGTTGAAGAAAGAATAGGCAATCACACCTTTGCTTAGCTCTAGTGTCGATTCGGTTATACAGATAAAAATAAAGCAAATCAAAAATAAGGCATAAAGCGGATCGTTGTTACGAACGGCGATACCAAGAGGAATCAGCAATGCACATGCAAGAACAAGGAAGCCAATTATTCCATACGCAATCGTCACTTGTACGTACTGGTTATGGGCATTATACCGATTGTATCGTGAAGCGAAAAAGAACTTCCGTTTTTCATATGCTGCCTGCAATGAATCCTGGACATCGCCCGTGCCCACACCTGTTAGCCAATGGTCAGTGATGATGTCTTTGCTGCATTTCCAAATCGCAAGTCGAATGGACTTTCCTCCCCAGCTCCGTCCAAGCGACTTATCCTCGTCAAGTGCAATGGTATTGTTCGCGGATGTATCAACAAGATCATTCCATTGCGCACGAAGCGACGGATTGAATGCAATCGCCAATGACAAACAGACAATCGCAGCGCCAGGCAACAGTATCCGGGCCGCCTTGCTTCGGATCATCTTCAGCCAGAAAAAAGCCATGATAGTAAGCCAGCCAAATAATACATTTCGATTACCGAGCAGCAATAGAAATAACGTAAGAAAAAGAATCAAAATGATCGATGAAAACTTTTTTTCATTCCAGATATAATCCTTTCGATAATACTGGTGCATTAAAAAACTGATACTAACGAGACAGAAAAAGCCGAGCACAAATGGCGACATGTCTTTAAGAATTACCATCTCATAGCCATATAGATGGGTTGTTGAGCCCGTGCGCATCCATGCGTACGCGCCATAGATTAGACAGGTGCTACAACCAAGCACCGTAAAGACCGCAAAACTTTTTAGAATGCGTCGAAAACTGGAATCAGTAATAACTCGCGAAAAACCGAATATCAATGGGAATACAAATAATGCTGATTGCTGCTGTACTTTAAAAAGTGCTTCTGCTCTATTAGCGGAATAAAATGTTCCGGCAAGGACGAGGATATAGAATGCCGAAAATAAAAATACTAACCATCGGGTTCGGGGACTGCTTGTTTTGGGCCATGTAAGGAAGAACCACCACGCGGACAGGATGATAGATAAAAGCGAACTGGCGAGCGGCCAAAAAATTAATGAGCCGGCTATGCCGATACAACATATTTCATACACTTGCTTTTCATATTCTGCAAGGGTTTTACCGGGTCGGGTATTCATGAACTCATCTTTTCAATAATGATTTTCCTATCAGCCACATGAATCTGCTATTAGTGCTGAAATATCGCTTAAACAACCGGCGGGGTTCCTGTCCCAGCCTGTAAAGCCATTCCAACCCGCTTCGCTGCATCCAGCCCGGCGCGCGTGTTTGCGAACCGGCCACCACAGCAAAAGCGCCACCAAGGCCTAAAAGTACTGCATTGATTTTATTAGAATTGATGGCCATCCATTTCTCTTGTTTAGGACATCCCAATGATACCATAACAATTTGTGCTCCCGAATCATTGATCGTTCTAATATCCGCATCCAGTTCGATTTCTGTCATTTGACGAAACGGGGGTGAAATAGCTCCTGCGATTTTTGCCAGGGGATATTGAGCTTGAATATTACGCTTCAATTCAGCAAGCAAATGCTCGGTTGAACCATATAAAAAAACCGAAAGTGATTGGGTTGTTGCCTCGGCTAATATCCGGGGCATAAAATCCATCCCCGCCACACGTTCCTGTTTTCTTTTATGAAGCAGGTTACAAGCCATTGCCAGTGGCTTTCCGTCAGGCAACACCAATGACGCATTATTTACCTGAGTAGCGAAATGAGCATCGTCCGTCGCTTCCATTACCATATGAACGTTTGCAAAACAAACGTAGGATGGTTGTCGCAATTTCGCCCAGTTAACAACGCGAGTCATTGCTTCTGCAAAGGGTATTGCATGGATATTCAAACTTATAATGGTAAGCTTTTCATTCATTTTTTGACTCGGTGATTACTTGGCTGTATAAATTTTGCAGTTGTTGGTAATGAATATCCGGATGAAAATGCTCCACATAACTTCTTCTTGCATTTACGTACAGCGGTCCGGTATTCCCGTGTTCAAACCGCATGATACATTCAGCTAGGGCAACTGCATTACCAGCTTCAAAATGAAATCCATTGTAGCCATCGGTGATAAGTTCCTGCATTGCACCAAGTTTCGATGCGATAACAGGGGTGCCTGCTGAAAGCGACTCAATGATTGTATAAGGTAAACCTTCATACCAAAGTGACGGAAAAATCAATGCCTTTGCATTTTTCATTGATTCCGAAACCTGGTCCTTTGAAAGATTACCCATGAACATAATATTTGGGTAGACCTCGTGCTGTTGCTGCATCGTTTCTTTATCGGGTCCGTCGCCAGCAATTCTGAGATGCAAGCCCGTTTTTTTGAATGCCTCCAGCATGGAGCTGAGCCCTTTTTCGGGAACGAGTCTTCCAACAAAAAGATAATATTGTTCACGAGGAGTGTTGCCAGGACCAACGTCAGTTGTGAAATTGGGTATGACTGTCGCCTGCGGATTAGCAATACTCAACGACGAATTCAATAGTTTTTCTTTAGCGAATTCAGTCAGGAATATAAATCGATTGATTTTGTTTTTCCATGTTCCTGCAATTTTATGAATAGCCGTAATGGAGGTGACAAGTGCAGATTCTGTTGCAGAGTTGCGGTAGCATTTGTACCTAATTCCGGAAAGTCCGAATAGTTGATTTCTACATAACTCACAAGGCGAGTTGTTACGAAGAAACAATGCATTGGCACACGCCAGCCGATAATTATGTATGGTTATCACAACGGGAATACTCATTTTTTTGCACGCAATGAAAATTGATGGCGATGCTGCAAAGAAAAAATTGTGGACATGAACGATATCCGGGTTAAATTCCTTTACTACTCCAGCTAATTCTTGTTCCGCTGCGCGATTGTAAATAGATTTAAATGCTGCACTGATTTTGTTTGATGATAGCTGTTTGTTGTCGAAAAATAAAACTTTAACCTCATGCCCTTTTTGTTGCAGCAATTTTTGCTGTAACGCAACTGCAACGTCTTCGCCACCTGCGTGCTGATACTTGTTATGGACGATTAAAATTCTCAATTGCTTACTTCGGTTTTTCGAATGAAATTTTTGCGTTCAGCAATTGCCCTGGCGGTGAAACCTAGAATCAACCAGTACCCGGATGCATAAATGGGGGATTCGAGTGCAGGATTAAACAATGCAATAATTGATACGGCAAAGAACGCCCAGAAGAGAAGAATATGCCGGGTGTGGTAATAATAAGTTTTGAAATAAAAATATTCTTTCAAAATATGAGCATACATGTAAGCGGTGATGATAAGATATATAAGCCCAAGTCTTCCGAACAAGTAGATAAATGAATTGTGCGCGCCAAGAACATAAGGCAAGGATTCGGTTTTTTTGAAATCTTCAACTGGAAAATACTTCATCATCGGCGTTCCAAACCCAATACCAACGAGGTTTTGAGGAAACTTATCGACCAGCACTTGTTTCCAAAGTACAAGACGCCAGGTACTGTTTCCATCAATACCGAGCAATGGATGGGAATTTATGACATCATATATACCTCGTTGGTTGTAAACACTATAAT
>JACMLR010000571.1 GCA_014379515.1 Chitinophagaceae bacterium | reverse complement strand
GAGGGATTGGAGAGAATGTTTGGGGGAGGGTAGAATGTCGAATGTCGAATATAGAATATCGAATATAGAATTCAGAATACAGGAGACAGAATGAATACAGGCGTCTTTATACCATGATGGTTTCGTCTCCTATATTAAATACAGAGGCACACTTTTCAGTCGATCTGCACGCCACGTAGTGGCGTAGTGTATCAGCCCAGGGCATCGCCCTGGGAACTCGAGCATTTAATTGATTACAGCCCTGCAGGGGCGCAATATTTTCCATCCAATGAATATATCGAACGGCAAGAATTCAGGCGACAGCAAGTGTATTTCCCTGTAAACGCCACCTCTTGTATTAATTCTGTCTCCTGTATTCTGAATTCTGTATTCTCGATATTGCGTCCTATATTCTCTTCCGCCCTCCTCAATTCCGCGCAAACAAATTCAATCTCTCCGACAATAACCTAAATGCTTCTGTTGTTTCTTTTTTGTTGCGTTGACCCGGCGCATTCCACAAACGCGTAATTGTTTCGAGTGAACCTGCGAGTTCATTATCGCCAGAGATCAATTCATTGATCTCGCGTTCTTCAATTTCATTGGTTGATTTTGCCATCTTCCGGGCAATGAGATAGCATATATGTTGATGGTATGTCATGTAACTTTTATTGATATTAGGGTATTGACAAAGGCCAGGCCGAATAAGCTCTGATTGGAAATCAACATTTTGGAATGCTGATTGCTTTTACACCGTTCGTTTTTGAAATAAAACTGTTCGTTGTCGTACATCCTTACCATTAAATTCTTCATCTGATTGACGAGTGGTTGATTACTGTTGTTAAAGGACTAAGGGTGCTATGCTAATGTTGTAGCTTTATTCTCATTTGTTGCATCAAACATTTTTTATGAAAAATTTTCTGTTGAGTACGGTGGGGTTGGTTTGCCTGTTTCAATTTGCGATAAGCCAGGGTGCCGGCCCGGGTGCAGCGATTTCCCCGAAGGGTCCTCCAGCGCTTCCCATATTTATCGAAGACATTAATGGCCGACCGTTTTCATCAAAAGCAATTGATGATATTGAAGGCAGCGCATTTTTGCTACCCGATTGGAACTGGGGTGCAGTAAAATTTCGCGATGGCCGGTTTGCAAAAGACATTCAACTCCGTTTTAATATTTATAACAATCAACTTTATTTTCGAAAAGGCGAACAGCAATTGGAATTCGTCAGTCCCGTTCATGAATTTCTGATTGGCTACATGCAAGAATTCGATAGTGTTGCTGTGATATATCGGTCTGGCTATCCCCAGATTGATAATCAGACGTTTTCAACTTTCTATGAGTTACAGGTTGAAGGAAATTTTCAGCTAATAAAACATCGAAGCAAATATGTTCGAAGTTTCAAACCTTATAACCAGCCGGAAAAGAAGCAATTTGCGGACAATGATGGGCTCTATGCATATCTACCCGGTGGAAAGATGGTGAAATTGAAAAAAGACAAAGACGCGATTCTTCAGGCAATGCCCGAATATGCAACAACGATCCAACGGATCCTCGACCAGAAAAAAATTAAATTAAAAACAGACGACGGACTGATCAAACTTTTCACAGCGCTGAATCTAGAGCCATCCAGGTGATTCACTTCAATTACGTTTGCGGGGATCGAAAACCTTTATGTCATTTGAAGCATAGGTCGAGCTCCAAATCATATTGCGACCAAGATCGGCCCATTTTGTAAAAACGAGTTGCGTACCTGGGGCTTTCAACGATGCGGGAAGATTTAAGATGTATACGGAGTTGCCGCAACTATGACCCGGAGCGCCTGGCTGGGGAGGGTTGATACACAAAAACGAATAGGCACCACTTACCGCATTTTCAACTTCCACCAGAACTGCGCCGGGGGAATGATTGGAATCCTGGAGCACTGTTACGTGGACATTATCGCCTCCCCTGTCTTTGTTGCAGGAAAGAATGAATGAGCAAAATGTCAAACAAACGAGGAGGGCTTTCATACTTTTTTCGGGTTGACACTAAGCCTGACTGAACCGTTGCATTAGTTCATCATCAAAATATTGACGCTGCGTTGAAGAATGTTAAAGGCGATTTCGCTCATCAGGTTTTCTTTATCGAGTGTCGGGTTTACTTCAGCAATCTCAAAACAACATACTTTACGATTCTGCATAAATTTACTAATGAGATCTTCAACCTCTCGCTCTCTTAGTCCATTACTGACAGGCGTCCCCGTTCCTTTAGTTATAGAAGCATCAAGGCTGTCAACATCGAAACTTACATAGATATCGGTACAGTCGGACAGGTATCGGGTGACACTTCGCACAACGTTCTCAACACCTTTGCGTCTCACTTCATTTGTGGTGATAACTTTCATTCCATGTTTATCGATAAGATGCTTTTCTTCTTTTTCAAAATCGCGCAGCGAAATAAATACAATATCTTCTGGCAATACTTTCGGCGCGATTTTTCCGATGGTTTTTAATGCATTCCAGCATTTGCGGGTTTCATCATCGAGCTCATGCACTGCATAGTCCAGGTTATCTTCATTGATGGATATAGCAAGTGGCATTCCATGTACATTACCGGATGGTGTTGTATAAGGTGTATGAAGATCTGCATGTGCATCAATCCAAATTACACCGAGCCTGCTTTTTGGTTTTGCCATTCGAATTCCGGCGATTGTTGCGCCCGAAATACTATGATCACCACTTAATACAACTGGAAAAAAATTATTGCGCATCGAATCGCTTACGGCTTTGCTAACCCGCTCGTACAACGTCATGATTCCCTTAATTCTTTTTGCGTACGGAGATTCGATTGGTTCGTACAGCAACTTATTTTCATGTGGAATTTTTTCTGATGGAAAATGAATGAAAAAATTACTCATGAAATCAAGCGCAGCAATTTTGATTGCATCGATACCGAGACTAGCTCCGCGCGTTCCAGCTCCTATTTCTGAAGGAACTTCAATCAATTTGATATTTTTCATACAAGCAATGTTTAATTCCGGTCCGAAGCAATTAATCTTAAATCAGAAGAAAAAACAGTAATTATTCGGGAATGTAATAATTAACCGGAAGTAGCCTTAAGGCTAGCGAGCAAGACGAGATGATAGTTGTAAGATATCGCATATGGCAATGACGAAGGTAGGGACTATTTTGTAATGCAGGAAAAAGGGAGACGCGATTTGTAAAACCATAACGTGAGGGTGTTCATGAATTAACCCATAACTAACACTTGAATAGTCATAGTATTTTCACAGGCTAAAATTTAAACGCAACGCCCAGCATTACATTCACCGTTTGAACAGTTTGCTTTATATCTTTTGTTGTCATTCCCTGGCTAATACTGGTAAGGGGAGGGTTGTTAGGATTTCTCACAGTCGTTATAATCGTTTTATTCCCTTTCAATTTTATCGGGGCAGTTCCCAAAAAGTCAACACCTGCAGTCAACGCCCACTGTTTCGTCAATTTATAATCGAATAGGCCGCCCACCGTATATGCAAATCCCTTTCCCTGGTTTGGGGATTGAAAGATCCCAACAACAGTTGTATCGCTGGAACTAATACCCCCTTTTCCTGGTGATTCAACATAAACCGCTCCAGCAAGCGCTTTTAATACTAGTGAAATTTTATCATCTGTTTTAAGCGGCATTTTGTAATGAGCACCCGCGAACAGACCGCCAACCCACCATGTGCCACGTCTGAATTCCCAATTGCCGTATCTGCTTGGCGGAGATGGTTGGAACGGCCCAGGACCCGCAATAAAAAGAGGAGAATTAAAATCGACTGATTCAAAACTCTTTTCGAGTTTCTTTCGATTGATATCGCTTCGAAGACCGTACGCACAGATGCTAAGTCCCCAACGTGAATTGAGCTCATGTGAGAAATTTACCATTCCACTGATTCCGATTTTCGCATATCCGCTTTCGGTAAAATCTGTTGATGAACTGGCAAATTTCCCAATCGGAAACGCTGGGCCGATTTGTATGCCAATACTATTTCGAGATTCTTTTTTTTGCGCGCTAACATCGCAAATGCAAAATAATATCGCGACGAGAAGAAGGGTTTTTTTCATACAGCAAGGTCTGGTGTGGGATGATTTCCGCAGCCAAAGTATCTAAATTTCACCAACGGCGCAACTGTGTGGGATGATCGGTTAATCTTTACCGGGTGAGGATGAAGTGCCGTGATTGATCGTCACAAAGCACTTACTTCTTGTTGCTTCTCTCGCACTAACAAATACAGCGCAGACAGCAAGGATTGTACAGCCGTAATTGTATCGGCATCAACGATCTGTTGACTTGCATTTACTTTTGTTTGAATAAATGGAACGATGAGTTCGGTTTCCGGAGAGATTCGGCATTGGATCACTTTCAAGGTTTCCATTAGTGCAGAGTGACCTTTTTTGCCAATGGATGAGGCGGTGATCAACGCTGTAGGTTTATGATAGAATTCTGCTGATGAAACTGTCCAGTCGATTGCATTCTTCAACATACCTGGCACACCCATGGCATATTCCGGAGTGCAAATCAAAACTGCGTCCGCATTTCGAATCTGCGTTCGAAAATTTGCAACTTGTGGAAGTGCAGGTTCAAGATCGTTGTCAGGATTGAATGGCGGAATAAGGTCAATGGTTGAATAAATATTTACCACGGCATCCGGACTGGCAAGCTGGGCAATCGCTTTAATCAAATTCAGATTGCTTGATGTTTTTTTCGTGCTGCCACATATTGCTAGCACGTTGAAGAGCTTGTCCATTTTTCAAGTGTGATTGATAGGTCAGATTTTGAAATACTCTTCCAATTCTTTGAGAGTGTCTTCGGTAGTATGTAAATCCCGGATGATTCTGCCTTTTTCCATTAATAAAATTCGTGTGGAGATGTCCGTGACATGATTCAGATCGTGGCTGCTTATTAAGATTGTCATTCGATGTTGGCTTTGCATTTCGCGAAGCAACTTTAGCAGCCTCATTTGCGAGCTCGGATCAAGATTGGCAAATGGCTCATCGAGAATTAGCAGTTCCGGACGTTGAAGAAGGCAGGCCGCTATTCCAACTTTGAACTGATTTCCTTTCGATAACTCCCGAATATATTTTCCGCTCTTTAAAACAGATCCATCAAAAAATGTGTCGAAACTTTTCAAAAAATCATCGACATCTGCTTTCGATTTGTTATTGAGTTTGCCAGTGAAGTAGAAATATTCTTCGGGCGTGAGATAATCAATGAGAAAACCTTCATCGAGATATGCGGCTGTATATCGTTTCCACAGTTCCGATTTTGACACATCATTGTCGTTCGATTGGATATTGCCTTTATCGGCACGAATTAAATCGAGCAAAAGTCGAAAGAAAGTTGTTTTGCCGGCGCCATTGTTTCCAACGAGACCGATCATTTCGCCCGTTTTTATTTCGAGAGCAGGAATCTCAACAACCTTTTTGCCGGCGTACGACTTTTCAAGCGAATCAACTTTGATCATAATAATTATTTTTCACGAAATCCTTCAAGGATACGGTGCTTGCGCAAAATGAATTGTTTTGTAAGGACATCAACCCACCAGTCTTGCAACAGTAAACTAATCAATCCCAATACACTTAATATAATCATTGCAATCCAGGAGTTGAAAATAATGGACAGAGGTAGATAGATGATCATAGGAATAAGGAATATGACTAGCGTATAGATCCATTGAGATGCACCGATGCCCTGGTAATTGAAAGCAGCTTTTTTGCTGATATCAATCCCCTTGTAACTATGCGTTGCGAAATACACAGCTATTACTGTATGAATGCCGACGTTATATAAATAGCCTGCAAGCTGAACAAGCAGTAAGCGCCAGTCAAGCAAACCATACAAAGAAGTAATGAATAATATTGCGGTACATACGGAAGTGAACAGTACAAACTTGCTTTTGATATAAGTGCGGATATCAAGATTACCCGCCATCATTCCATCAAAATGCCCGCTTTGCCAGGCAAATAGAAACTGACCATAGTTGACAACGAAAAGGCCAGTGAGAAAAATACCACCAACGAGAAGGATTCCCCACATTCCCTTGTCCAGATAAGTTTGTTTATAAAAAATAAAACCATAGAACAAAAATACGACTGTCATTAATAGAATACTTCTGGCTCTTTTGTTGCGAAACAATAATTTGATATCAATTGCCATTAATTCGCCGATCGTTCCAAAACGATTTAGAAAGCTGTATTCAGTTCCTTGCCTGTGTTTTCCTTTGCGCATGATATCTTCCAGGAAAAGATTTTTCAAAAGGAAACGATAGTTATTCCAAAAGGCGCCAATTGCCATCACTACCGGAATTATTGCCAGCGCAGGATAAACAAGCATTTTTCCCATTACGTAAGATGATATGGCTCGCAACGAAAAAATTTGGAAATAGTCTGCCGCAACAAAAGCTGCAATCAGCACAAAGAAGCCTGCATACCACCAGCTGTTGATAATGCTTTTTCGCTTAATGAAAAGGATGAAGAAATGATTAAAGAACGTCAGGCCGAGGATCGCGATTACAAATGCGATTGCCGGGATGAGGCCAACATTCGGCGCAATCACCCGCACCGTAAATGGAATGAAAACCAGGAGTGGTACTAAATTTAAGATGGTAAAAAGAGATCTTACATTTAGAAAACTGATCAACTGGCTTCGCCTGATATTATGTACCAGATATGGCTGAATGGCAAGCGTCGGTAAGTCCTGCATTATAAATCGAACCAAAATATCAAATGCGAAATAATAGAGAATGAAGCCACAGAAAACTACAGATGGATCTTCTCCCGGAAACATATCTGCGATAAATTTCTGCAGAAAGAAACCAAGGGCTAATGCAGAGAATAACAAATAAAGCGTAATGAAACCGATGAATATCTGAATCGCTATACTTTTTCCTGCATTTCGGCTTCGCCAAAATGCTTTCAATTGATGACCCAGTAATAGTCTAATCACAAGCAGTTATTAATGTACAAGAATAAGCAAACGAAGCGTTTAAAAGATAAATCATTTTTCATCATTGAGCCAAACTACGTTTTGTTGTGATTCGTGGTGCATTCCTACAATTTTTTTGTACAGCTCGGGGCGTCTTGCCTTGATATAGCGATGGCCACCGGCCTGTGTTAACTTATCAGCCGTGATCGTTGCGGTTTCGAAATCATCTCCAAGTTTGCGACATTCCGCAACAATATCACCAAAGGGATCGATAATCATTGAACACCCATTCTTAAGTTGGTCATCATCCATACCAATCGGATTAGAAAACACAACATAGATCCCATTGTCGTATGCACGGGCTGGCAACCATTTCATTAGCCAGGCACGTCCTTTCAATCCATCAAATTCAATCCGTAATGATGTTGGGTCGGTATCCCGATACCTCCATAACAATGGATCGACAAAGCCAGCACCCGGACGCGTTGACGGCGTACACATCGTTACATGTGGCATAAAAATGACCTGGGCACCAAGTAACGTAGTGGCTCGTACGTTTTCAATCACATTGTTATCATAACAGATCAATATTCCGCATTTCCAGCCATGTAAATCAAACACGCAGTACTCTGTACCGGGGATAAGATTTGTATTGATGAAGGGATGTAGCTTTCTGAATTTCGCCAGAAGCCCGGTTTTATCAACACACACATACGCCTTAAATAAATTATCGTCATCGTCTTTTTCGAAAAGGCCTGCAAGAACCGCAATATTATATTTCGTCGCAATGCTTTTCAACACTTCAATACTTTCTCCGCCCGGTATTTTTTCAGCTACGTCTAATAGCGCTTCGCGCGAAAGTTTTCGGGCGAAAGTATATCCTGTTATTGAACATTCGTGAAAAGCAATTGCTTTTGCTCCCTTCGCAGCGGCGTCTTTTGCCAGCGATTCAATTACAGATAAATTGTATTTTTTGTCGCCGCTTTTGTGTTCGAATTGAGCAGTGGCTATTTTCAACGGTTCCATAAAATAAAAATTAATAGGAGCCAGGCATTAACTTCCTGATTAAATCACAAGGTATTTCACAAGCTCACATCTCCAACCAAAAGATAACCACAAACAACAAACCCGGCTTTTTCCAATGTCTTCCGTGACGCTGAATTTTTGATATGACAGCGAGCTGCCGGCACTTTGTTCTGCTCATACGCAAGGCGTTTGAGTTCCTGCACAAACAATCCTCCAAAACCTTGTTGTCGATTGCCATCCACCACATGCATGTAAACGTCTGCGTACGGCGCATTGTAATTATACATCAAGCCACCGTAGGCTACAACTGAATTGTTATGAAGCAAAATATAAGGACCATCATCATCCCGATTCTTTGGATCCGAGTCAATCCGTTGCCGGAACACGCAGTTCTCGATTGTAAGTTTTGTTTC
>JACMLR010000570.1 GCA_014379515.1 Chitinophagaceae bacterium | reverse complement strand
TTTTGCTTTCGGCCACGATGGACGGACAGGTTAAAACAGATGCTAAGCTTGTTGAAATCTTAAATCAGAATGGCGACAGTTTGATGCAAAGTGTCTTAAAAAACCCAGCAGCCTATCGCTATCAGATTATTTATACTCGTATCGACCGCGATCGACGCAATAAACCTTCATTCACCAATTTCTATTATAACGTTGATAGTAAAAGATATTTCAATCCAGCATCTGTCGTTAAAATGCCGCTCGCATTTTTATCGCTCGAAAAACTCAATCAATTAAGAAGCAAAGGAGTTGATAAGTTCACCGGAATGGAGTTCGACAGTTCATGGTCGAGGCAATCGAAGTTGAAGTTGGACAGTACTTCGGAAAATACAAAACCGTCAATTGCTCATTTCATTAAGAAAGCGTTTTTGATTAGTGATAACGATGCTTATACAAGAATGTATGAGTTTGTTGGTCAACAGTCTATCAATAGCAGAATGCACGGCATGGGTTATAACGATACAAGAATAACCCGGCGATTTGTCCGGATGAATGAAGAAGAAAATCGACACACTAACCAGGTTCGATTTGTCAAATCCGACGGTAGCGTTATCTATACTCAGCCACCGCAATACAATACTGACTCATTTGATTTCAGTCAGATCAATCGCATGGGTAAAGGTTATATAAATGCACAGGATAGTCTTATCAACGAACCAATTGATTTTACAAAAGCTAATAGTTACCCATTGGAAGACATGCAACAAACATTACAATCTGTGATGTTTCCGAAATCAGTTGCAGCAAAACAACGATTTGAATTAACGAAAGACGATTACGCCTACCTGTATAGATATTTATCACAATACCCTTCTGAAACTGATTACCCGAAATATGACACGACTGCTTTTTATGATAGCTATGTAAAGTTTTTCTTTCGGCAGGGTAATCGGTTAATGCCAAAGGATGTTCGCGTCTTTAATAAAGTTGGATGGGCATACGGTTGCTTGACAGATGTTTCTTACGTTGTTGATTTCAAGAATAGGATTGAATTCATGCTTGCCGTTACGATTTATGTAAATAATGATGGCATTTTAAACGATGATAAATATGAGTACGACTCGATCGGCTGGCCCTTCCTTTATAAAGTGGGTCAAACGATTTACCAGCATGAACTAAAACGGGAAAGGAATTTCAAACCGGATTTGAAAAACTTTCAATTGAAATATACACCACGATCAAATGACGGACGCAAGGCAGTCAAAGACGTCGATAATTAAGTCGTAGTTTGCTATCACCAGTTTTGGTTAGCCAGCATTTCAGTTGCCTCGCATATCTTCATTGTGTCCAAGTTTTGTTATGCAGCTATCCACTCAAATGCAAATTACTATTGAACAATTAGTTATTGACGCGAAAGGCGGTGATAACGACGCTTGGAAGATTTTGTATGGCAAATTTCAGCCAGCTGTATATTCAATTGCATTGCAATTTTGCAGCGATCCCTTTTCTGCGAAAGACATTGTCCAGGAAACATTTGTAATAGCATTTCTAAAATTAGATGAGCTTAAAGAGCCAGCGGCATTTGGTGGTTGGATCAAAACAATTGCAAAGCGACTTGCTTTCCGATTTAAGAATAAACAATCAAGGGTTTCGATATCTACCAACGAAATTGAAATTTCGGATGATACACTTGAACAACGCCTGCGCGAACTGTCGGACGCTACTCGATTATCAGCTGCGTTAGGTTTGTTACCGCACGTATTGCAACTAACATTGATGTTACGTTATTTCTCCTTGCATTCCTCTTACGAGCAAATTGCTTCAATACTTTCTATACCGGTTGGGACTGTTCGAAGTCGACTTAGCGAAGCGCGGCGAAAGCTTGAAGAAAACTGGAACCTGACACAATTTTACGGCGATAGGAATTGGCGTGAGCAAGAAAAATGGAATTCATTTTATCATTCGCTATTCACGAGCCTTCATCAACAAGAATCAGCCCAACAAACATTCATCAATCATTTAAGTAAAGAGGTACACATCAAACTCAGCAGCGGCGCAGTTAGCGTGGGTGCATACAGATTCAACACAATGGTTAATGATGATCGCCGTTGCGGCAGTTTTGTTGTACCCGTAAATGTGTACACTGCCGGCAATCTGACCATTTTAGAAGCGGCACACATCAACTCTGCTGAACACCCGAATCATTGTCCTACCGACTCTGTTTTAACGCTCTACCGTCGAGCTGGTCGCGTGGAGAAGATGGAAGTTTTCGTGGTTCCGAACTAACCCGGTTCCGAACTGAAGGGTTAACTCCCGCACAATCACCCAACTAATTTTTAAAATTCAGAATACATCACGATTGCTGAGGTTTTCACCAGCAGTTTTTAAACTATTCTCTGTCAAAATCGAACTTTTTGAGCGATGAATGTCTCCTATTCACAGTCAAATATCTCATCAATAAAAAATTCGAACATGAATTATGTAGTCACCGGTGCCAGTGGAAATATTGGCACTGCCCTTACAAAAAAGCTTCTGGCCGCATCGCAGGACGTTGTGGTTATCGGACGTAACCAATCCAATCTTAACCATCTTGCTGACGCTGGCGCAACCACTGCGATCGGTTCAATGGAAGACGTTGAATTTCTGACAAGAGTGTTCAACGATGCTCATTGCGTTTTTTGCATGTACCCGCCAGTTGCCGATACGAACGATTTTAAATCGTACACTGAAGAAATTGCAAACAATTATAAGCAGGCAATTAGCGCAAATAATATTAAGCATATTGTACATCTCAGCAGTATCGGTGCACACCTTGCCGAAAACGCAGGACCCGTTTCCGGAATTCATCGTGCAGAAAAAGTGTTAGACACACTTACCGATGTAAATATACTTCACTTAAGACCTGCATACTTTTATACAAACCTTTTTGCAAACTTATCGACACTGCAACAGTTGGGAATCATGGGCGGAACATTCACGAGCGACGCTCTTCCACTTGCACACTACGATGATATTGCCAATATTGCCTCCGAAGCACTTCTCAAATGTAATTTCAAGGGACATGAACATCAATACATCGTAAGTGATATTGCAAGTACAAGCGAGATCGCAAGTCAAATTGGAAAATCAATTGGAAAGTCAGACGTTCCATGGATTCGTTTTTCGCATGACCAGGCACTTGAAGCGATCTGTGCGTCAGGAATACCAAGGCCAATTGCAATCGAGTACCTTGAACTTTTTGCGGCGGTAGATTCAGGACTCGTGACGGAAGATTACTTGAAACATCCAACAACTCCAAAAGGAGTAAGTCTTGATGAATTTTCAAGACAATTTGCAGCTGTCTACAATCTCAAAATACAAGAACCCGTCAACCAGGAATAAATGAAAAGCAAATCATACCATACTGTTGTGGTTGGAGCTGGTCATGCCGGGCTCGCTGCCAGTTACTACCTCAAGCAAAGTAATATTAATCATGTTGTGTTTGAACGTGGACGAATTGGCGAATCCTGGCTTTCACAGCGATGGGACTCATTCAAACTAAACAGCCCTAATAAAATAAATTGCCTGCCTGGACAAACGCAACGCCGGCAAATTGAAAATGAATTTTCAAGTCACCTGGAGTTTGCAAGTTCGTTGAAGCAATATGCAATTCAATTTCAGTTACCAGTACAAGAAAATACGTGTGTTATATCAATTGAAAAAACAGAAACAAAACAGTTTCGGATTCTTATAAATAGAAAAGGCCGTGAGGAGGAACTGTTTTCAAGTCATGTGATAATTGCGTCGGGGCTACAAAATGAAAAAAAATTACCCGCATTTTCTGCTGCGATTCCATCTTCAATTTTGCAACTTCATGCGAGCGAGTATCGTTCGCCAAATCAAATTAAATCGGATGCTGTATTAATTGTTGGAAGTGCGCAGTCTGGTTGCCAAATTGCTGCCGATCTTGTTGAGGCCGGGAAAATAGTTTTTCTGTCGACAAGCAAAGTGGGAAGGCTGCCGAGGTGGTATCGCGGAAGAGACGTTCTGGACTGGCTTTTCGAAATGAAATTTTTTGACATGCGGCCGCAGGATGTTCCTGATCCAGCAATGCTCCACAGCACCGCTCCGCAACTTACGGGCGTGGGAGACGGGAAGTCAACAATCAGCTTGCAGCATCTTGCAAGCAAAGCTGTGACCTTACTTGGACGAGTGGCAAATGCAACTCGATACGAGCTTTCTATTCTGCCGAACCTGAAAGAGAATATTCAGACAGCTGATTCTGTGTCTGCTAATATTAAGGAGATGATTGATGGTTTTATTACGAAGATGAACACGGAAGAAAAGCTCTGGG
>JACMLR010000569.1 GCA_014379515.1 Chitinophagaceae bacterium | reverse complement strand
TCGTCGCCAATCGATTCATCAGAAAAGTTTTCTTTGGTAGGAGTTTCAATGGGAGGGATGGTTGCTACTGAAATCGCTACGCGGCTTAATCCGGCACAAACAGTTTTAATTTCCAGTGTGCCCTCATCTTCACAAATACCTTTTTATTTCAAGTGGGCGTCGAAATTCAATTTGCAACAGCTGGTGCCAGTATCGCTTTTCAAATCGGCCTCTATTTTGAAGCGGTTCTTCACTACCGAAACACCAGAAGACAAAATCATTCTTAAACAACTTATCCGCGAAAGCGATCCCGTTTTTGTAAAATGGGCAATGGATGCAATATTGAAATGGGATGGACCCGGTAGCCTAATAAATTACGTTCATATCCACGGAACGCGCGATGAACTTCTCCCACTACGATTCACAAAGCCAACCCATAAAATTGCAAAAGGCGGACACCTCATGGTGTTAAATCGCGCAGATGAAATAAACCAGATTTTGAGTGAGGTCTTATCCGAAGACTGAGATTATTTTTATTGTTGCCGATAATTCCTTGTTGATAACTCCAACTCTATTCTTTGGCTTCATCACTTACATTTGCTGCCCGTTTTTAATTGTACCGAAACCGCCTATTTTTTTGTTAGAATATAATATTGTTTTTAGATGGAAGTAAAATACGTTCAGAAAATTGCTGAGAAGCTTAGCTTGTCTATTAAGCAGGTGGTGAGTGTGCAGAATTTAAATGCAGAAGGTGCAACGATACCGTTCATGTCGAGGTATCGGAAGGAAGCAACGGGTAACCTGGATGAAGTTCAAATCGGAAACATCGTCGAAGAATTGAAATATTTTGACGAACTCGAAAAAAGGAAAGAAACGGTATTGAAAACGATTGACGGTTTAGGAAAGCTCACTCCCGAATTAAGAATAAAGATCGAAGGATGTTATGATGCTGCAGTGTTGGAAGATATTTATCTTCCTTATAAACCAAAACGAAAAACAAGAGCAACCCAGGCAATCGAAAAAGGGCTTGAGGCATTAGCGTCTCTGCTGTTTGCCCAAACGGATATTATTCCTGGAGAAGAAGCAAAAAAATTTGTTACCACCGAAGTGAAAGATGTTAAAGAAGCACTGCAGGGTGCGCGGGATATTATTGCAGAATGGATCAGTGAACATGAACAGGCACGAAACAAGATCAGGCAATTTTTCAATGAAGAAGCGCGCTTGTCTGCACGGGTATTAAGCAGCAAGAAAGATGATGCCGAAGCTCAAAAGTATCGCGACTATTTTGAATTCAATGAACAGTTATCAGTAAGCCCATCACACCGGATTCTCGCAATTCGCCGCGGTGAGAAGGAAGGTTATCTTATAATGGATATTACAATTGAAAAGCAGGCTGCACTCGATGCGCTGGAACGAATTTTTATTAAAAACTCAAATTCAACCGCCCCGGAAATTAAAAAAGCAATCGAAGATTCATTAGACCGATTGCTAAAACCATCGATCGAAAATGAGTTTCGATTAGTCAGCAAGAATAAAGCGGATGAAGAAGCGATCAAAGTCTTTGCCGAAAACCTTCGGCAGTTGCTATTAGCGTCACCGTTAGGTTCGAAGAATGTGTTAGCGCTGGATCCCGGATTCAGAACGGGTTGCAAATTGGTTTGTCTCGACGCACAGGGTAACCTTGTTTTTAATACAGCGATCTACCCACATCCTCCACAGAACGAGCAACCGAAAAGTATTGCGGAATTAAAATTTTTGGTCGATAAGTTCCACATTGATGCCATCGGCATTGGAAACGGTACTGCTGGGCGCGAGACCGAACAATTGGTACGCAGCATTGACTTCGGCAAACCAGTGAGCGTATTCCAGGTCAACGAAAGTGGAGCTTCAATCTACTCAGCCTCAGAAGTGGCACGTGAAGAATTTCCTGACCAGGATGTAACCGTACGTGGGGCAGTAAGTATTGGTCGTCGATTGCTCGATCCGTTAAGCGAATTAGTGAAGATAGACGCAAAATCAATCGGCGTTGGTCAGTACCAGCACGATGTTAATCAGACCAAATTAAAAGAAGCGCTTGATCGCGTGGTGGAAAGTGCTGTAAACTTTGTCGGTGTCGATGTCAATACAGCAAGCAAACATTTATTGCTGTACGTGTCCGGGTTGAGTTCGACGCTTGCAAAGAACATCGTTGAGTATCGTGGGCAAAACGGGCCTTTCAAAAGTCGGAACGAATTGAAAAAAGTTCCTTTGATGGGACCAAAGAGTTTCGAACAGTGTGCTGGGTTTCTCCGGATACCTGGTGCGAGTAATCCACTAGACAATTCTTCGGTCCATCCTGAAAGTTATCATATTGTCGAAGCGATGGCGAAAGATGTGCAGTCATCATTAGAAGACTTGATAAAGAAGCACGATCTCCGCAAACAGGTTGTCCGGAAAAAATATATTTCGGAGAAGACCGGTGAATTTACGATTGATGATATCATGAAAGAGCTTGAGAAACCAGGTCGCGATCCGCGAGCAGTTATTGAAGAGTTTAGATTCGATGATACTATTAAATCGATGGACGACCTGAAAGTTGGTATGACCGTTCCGGGGATCGTAACGAACATTACAAATTTCGGTTGCTTTGTTGATGTTGGTGTGAAGCAGGATGGGCTGGTACATATTTCTCAATTGAGTAATAGTTTTGTCTCAGATCCCAATGAGGTCGTTAAATTACAACAGCGGGTAACGGTAACCGTAACCGAAGTGGATGTCGCACGTAAACGAATTGCGCTTACTATGAAAACATCGGACTCGGGCAGTCGTCAGGCAAACCCATCTCCGAGATCTCCGCTAAAAAAACCTGAAAAGCAAGAGCCGTTAAATGATTTCCAGGCTAAATTGATGGAGTTGAAAAAGAAAATGGGGGGCTGATAAAAAAGCCCCTGCAATGATTGCAGAGGCGTACCGGACCTGGTGATGTGAGGTCACCAAGCGATTTCGAATGTTTATCCTGAATGCCTTTGGTTAAGCTGTTTTTTCTTTTTTCCGAGATACATATCCAGTAACATCAATCCGAGAATGGTATTCACCATCAGGAAAATGTTAGTGTAGGTGTTATTGAAATATTTGCTCCACTCAATGTTTTTGAGATTTTGCGGAATAATCTTTTCACTTCCGGTTGCGGCTGACCAGTCAATTTGGCCAAGCATATAAACAAGGAAGCCAAAGATCATCGTGAAGAAAAAGATGGCAATCCCCCAGATAATCTTTTTATCGATATAAGATTTGGTTGCTGGCGCGATGGTATACTTGCTGATTTCCTCCATCACATTTTTTGTAAAGCGAAGCGAGGGGGCATCGAGTTCAAGGCTGCCCGCAAGTAGTTGGTTGACGTCAAGCAATTCCTGGTAACGAAGTTTCCATTGCTGATTTGATTCGATCAATTTTTCAACAAACCCTCGTTCCTCGGCACTTGAGTTGCCATCGATATAATCCCACAGGCGGGCTTCCATGTCTGGCTGACCGGCGCCGCTATCTTCTTGAGGAGAATATTTGAAATATGTCATAACGAATTTTTTAATGGTTGCTAGTTCAAAACGTCTTTTACTTCCTCGGCAAAATGCTTTTGCATTTTATCCTTTAATCTTGCACGTGCCCGATGCAGTTTAACCTTAACGGTGTTTGGATCAATGCCTAAAATCTTACTGATCTCATCGAGGCTTTGTTCTCCTTTGTAAAACAGTGTAATCACTTTTGCGTCATCTGCGCTCAATAGTTGAATGGCTTTGTTTACCATTTGAACTTTTGATTTTTGTTCGATTTGGTTAGCTCTGAAACCTGAGTCAACACTATCTGCTACTTCAAAAACTTGTTCATTGTCGAGCGAGTGAATGTCCAGTTTTTTCTTACGAAGAAAGGTGATGCAGGTGGTGTTTACAATAGTATAAAGCCAGGTGCTAAACTTCGATTCGCCGCGGAAGTCGGCCAGGTTACGGTATGCTTTGATAAAAACATCCTGGGCAATTTCTTCGGCATCTTCGCGCTGGGTGGTGTAGCGTAGGGTAATAGTAAAGACGAAATTTTGGTATCGCTTTACAAGTTCGGCATACAACTGCGATTCACCGCGCAGCACTTTGCCAATGATCTCACTATCATCAAGTCCGGTATTCATTACAGGTATATGACTACAATAGGGGTTAGCAGGTTACAGGACTAAGATCGATAATTTTCGGTTCCGATCCGACCCGGTTCCGATCTCAAGGGTTAAATCGCTAACAACCAGTGGTTTGATAGTGAAAACTTTAGAAATCTGGGATTTTGGTAGTGTTTTTCTCATCGCCTATAATATATAATGTAAGGGTAGCATCGGAAATTTTCATTAAGTCTGTAACCTGCCCGTAACGGCTGTAGTCTTAGTTTATGTAAGCCGGTTGATTGAAAATCACGAAGCTGAAAAAAAGTTCTTAAAGACTGTAACCTGAGTTCCGGACCGGTAGTCTGATAGAGCAAGAAAACAAAAACATTAAAATATAAACTCAATTTTATGCGCGACGCAGGAATTTTAATCCCGATTCTTTTAGGCTTAGGTGCTTTCGCAATGGTCTTCGGCCTTCGTTATCTCCGCAACAAAGAACATCTTGCAATGATCGAAAAAGGAATGGACCCGAAACTTAACGCAGCACGTCCAGCGCCTTATAAAAATCTTAAATGGGGTCTTCTGTTAGTAGGAGCAGGTATCGGATTGTTTACCGGATACATTCTACATGAACACGTACTGGTTGTAAGAAATGAAAACCCAGCGATCTACTTCTCACTTCTCGCAATCGGCGGAGGTATCGGGCTCATCACCTCATACCGTATCGAGAAAAAGGAAGTGCTTGACAGAGACCCTGCCTAACCTCTTCATTATATAACACGGCTTTTCATCGCAACAACTTCGGTTGTTGCTTTTTCGTTTCAATAAATTGTAGTAAAAAGTGCTACCTGGATTGAAGAACTTCCAAACCTTTCTTAACTGAAGCATCATCCAAATTTACCACTTCATAATATCCTTCCATTCGCCAAACCTGCATTGCCATATAACTTTTGAAGCGCTTTTCAATTTCAGCTTTATCCTTATCAGTGATAGCAGACAAATTGATCGAATCTTTCAATGCATAAGATCTTAGTTGGGTCCAACCGTCTTCTGTTGGCGTATAGGTTCTGCCAAATTCAGATGCATTTTTGAACTGTTTAAAGTACTGCGGATTCGACAGGTAATAATTGTAAATAAATTTACTGAACGTTCGGTTATAGAATAGCGATGAAAGGCTGGTCGAAAACCTGGTGGTATCAATCGACACAAAAAAATCAGGCATAATTCCACCACCACCATAAACGAGTCGTTTCTTTATGAGCGTTGGAAAAGCGCGACCGCTGTGCTTTGATGTATCGCCTGCAACCGATTGTCCATTATGAAAACGATCATACACTTCATCACCATATTCCTCATGGTTGTTTGCAAAAGGCTTTTGAATATTCCGACCCACGGGCGTATAATATCTCGACACTGTTAATCTTAACTGTGACCCGTCGGTTAGATCGAACGGCTCTTGCACCAATCCTTTACCAAAAGTGCGCCTGCCGATAATTGTTGCACGATCCCAATCTTGCAGTGCACCGGCAACTACTTCGCTTGCTGAGGCGCTGAATTCGTCAACTAAAATAACAAGCTCTCCCGTTTCAAACTGACCTGGTCGCTTACAGCGGTAGTCGCGTCGTGCAGTATTTAAACCCTGGGTGAACACCACAAGCTTCGAACTGTCAAGAAACTCATCTACGATATCAACTGCTTCGTCTAATATACCGCCGCCGTTTCCACGAAGATCGAAGATTAGTTTTTTCATTCCCTCTCGCTTCAGTTTTTCAATCGCTCGCATAAACTCCTCGTACGATGTACGCGAAAATTTATTAAGGTGAATGAAGCCGGTTTCTTTATTGATCATATATGCGGCATCAACAGATAGCTTGGGAATAGTGCCACGCTTCACTGAAAAATCCAACTTTTTATTTCCACGCAACACATTAATCACAACTGGGGAACCTGCTTCGCCGCGTAACAACTTTTTAATACGATCGTCGGTAATCTTCGCGCCAGCAACAATTGAATCACCGACCTTGATTAATTTGTCGCCCGCTAGTAGACCAGCTTTATCACTCGGGCCTTCAGGCAATACGTTTACAGCATGTACTGTATCGTTAATAATGAAGTATTCAATTCCAATTCCTTCAAAGCTGCCTTGCAAATCTTCGTTTGCTGCAACAGTGTAAACTGCAGGAATATACATGGTGTGCGGATCGAGTTTGCTTAACATTGCTTCAATAGCATCTTCCGTCAATGAATCCGTATTGACTGAATCAACATATCGCGTTCGTACAAGATTCATTACTTCTTGTAATGACGACCGCTTACTGCCAGCGAAAAAGCCCTGGCTTTCTGGAATATTTTTTCTTAGTCTGAATCCGATCCACATACCCGCAATCAATGTCAATGCAAATAATAATGGCCACCATATCTGCAGTCTTTTCATTCGTCAAATTTGTTATTAATTCGCAACTAAACCGCTGGAACCGATTTCAGTGCTTCAAAAAAAGTAAGGCGCTAAGTTCATAATTAATTCTCAATTATGAACTTTACCTTCGCTGAGCGGCGAAAGCAACGGATAATTAAACGAATGATACTATGGCCATATTGATTGCAGACAGCGGAGCCACAAAATCCGAGTGGTGTCTCGTAGGACCTAAGATGGAAACGCAAGTTGTTTTTACCCAGGGTATCAGTCCATATTTCCTTAATGCAACCCAGATAGAATCGATTGTTTTAAATGAATTAATGCCGCATCTTCTGCGGCCGCGCATAACTGCTGTATATTATTATGGTACTGGTTGCGCAAATCCTGCCAATGCTAAAATTGTAAAGAAAGCGCTCCGCAATGTTTTCAAATCTGCTGAAATCAGCGTTACTCATGATTTGATGGCCGCAGCGCGTGCTTTGTGCGGAGATGAAAAAGGAATTGCATGTATCCTTGGTACCGGAAGTAATAGTTGTTTTTATAATGGGAAGAAAATGGTCAAAAACAGCCCCGGCCTCGGTTATGTACTTGGGGATGAAGGAAGCGGCGCTTACCTCGGGAAAAAAGTGTTGCAGTATTTTTTGTATAATATGTTTGATGAAGACCTGCGCTTTAAGTTTGAACTGAAGTATCCAATTACCAATGTTGATGTCCTGGAAAATGTATATAAAAAACCTTTTCCCAACCGTTACCTTGCTACTTTTGCGCTGTTTCTTTCTGAGAATCGCGGGCATTACATGATTGAAAACATCATTGAGGACGGACTAAATGATTTTTTCTTTACCCATCTTTGCAAATACGGCGAGAGTTGGAAATACCCGATAAATTTCGTCGGCGGCGTATCGTGGGGGTTCCAGGATGTCTTAAAGGAACTTTGCAACAGCTACGAATTCGAACTTGGCAAAATATTGAAAAACCCAATGGAGGGTTTGATTGAATACCACGTTTAAAAGATCTACTATAAAACGCAAAACATCTTAAACGGCAATTGATTCATGGAGGATTTTATAAAAGTAACAGAAGAAACCAGTAAGTATCGGCACCTTGAAAAAATGAGCATTGTCGACACGCTCGCGCATATCAATGCGGAAGACAAAAAAGTGCCGCTTGCCGTGGAGAAAGCTATCCCGCAGATTGATAAGCTTGTTACGATCATAACCGACCAGATGGTTGCCGGTGGACGTCTTTTTTATATTGGTGCGGGCACCAGTGGCAGACTTGGTATCCTCGATGCAAGCGAAATTCCACCGACATACGGAATGCCGCATGGGCTGGTTGTTGGACTGATCGCCGGGGGCGATGAAGCAATTCGGAGACCGATTGAAAATGCAGAAGACAGCACCGAGGATGGTTGGGCCGATCTTGAACAACACGATGTAAATGAGAAGGATGTTGTAGTTGGTATCGCTGCCAGTGGCACGACACCATATGTTATTGGAGCCCTTCTTGAATGTCGCAAAAGAGGAATTATCACAGGTTGTATCACTTGCAACGAAGGAAGTCCATTAGCGGATGCTGCGGATCACCCGATCGAAGTAGTTGTTGGTCCGGAATTCGTAACAGGCAGTACCCGCATGAAAAGCGGCACCGCTCAAAAGCTCGTGTTGAATATGATTTCTACGACTGTTATGATCCAAATTGGTAGAGTGGAGGATAACCGGATGGTCAATATGCAACTGACCAATAGCAAGTTGATCGATAGGGGTACGCGAATGGTGATGGAAAGAACGAAAATCGAAGATTACGATCGCGCGCGATCACTCCTTCTTCAATATGGAAGCGTAAAAAAAGCCGTCGACTCGCTGAAGTCTTAGCCACTCCGCCAACCTGTTTGCCGTACTTCAATTTTTCTTGCAGGACGTATTTAATATTGGTAACTTATATCATTATTAATCAAGCTACCGCCCGGTAGTTAAAAGCTGTCTTATGAAGTACAAAATTTTACTCTCGCTAATTTTCTTGTCTTCTTTCACGATCGCTCAACAAAAAAAATCAACTGCTTACGCGATAACAAGTGAAAAGCAGGGACAATTCATTTGGACTGAAGTGAAACTGATTGATCTTAGTACCGGCGAGGTCATTCAGCATGTTTATGAAAACAGTAAAATTCCGGCACAGGCTTTTCGGGCAAGAGATGGCAAACCAATCCATATCAAAGATGAGAAAGGCGCAGTGAAAGATCAACAAAAACTCCCGTTCTCAACATTCTCCGCTGCCTGTGCTTTTGATCGCAAGCACAATCGACTTTATTTTACACCGATGTATGTTAATGAGCTTCGGTATATCGACCTTGGATCAAAGCAACCAAAGCTCTTTTATTATGAGGGCGAAAGTTTTAGTAAAGCTGCGGTTCCAACAGACGAAGCGAATCATATCACCCGGATGACGATTGGCGCAGACGGGAACGGATATGCGCTTAGTAATGATGGAAATCATTTCATCCGATTTACAACAGACAAAAAGGCAAACAGTGCTGATTTGGGTCCGCTTCGCGATGATCCTTCTAACGAAAAAATTTCAGTACACAATCGGTGCACCAGTTGGGGTGGAGATATGGTGGCTGCTGCCGACGGAAGTCTGTATCTCGTTTCCGCAAGTAAGTCAGTTTTCAGGATTGATGTTTCCAATCGCATGGCAAAGTATATTGGCGGCATTGATGGGCTTCCCGCAAATTTTACAAGCAATGGTACTGCAGTTGGCAGCAATGGTAAGTTGATTGTGAGCAGTGCAAACTCCGTCGATGGTTATTACGAAGTTGACATGAGTAGTTGGAAGGCAAACAAAATCGACAACAAAGGGAACGTATTTAATACGTCTGATCTCGCAAATGGCAATCTTGCATTCCAGAATGAAACTAAAGCGGAGTCAATTCCGCTTGTGACAAGGCCCTATTCGGCTGGCCGTGCGACGA
>JACMLR010000568.1 GCA_014379515.1 Chitinophagaceae bacterium | reverse complement strand
TTTAGCAAAGGGTGTGTTCGAACAGGAACCGGATGGAAGCGTTTGGATTGATCTAACAGCAGACGGCCTTGATCGCAAGATCGTTCGTCGGCGCGATGGTACCGCTGTTTACATCACACAGGATATCGGTCTCGCTGAACTGAAGCAGAAAGAATTTGGTAGTGACCTCAGCATTTATGTTGTTGGTGATGAACAAAATTATCATTTCAAAGTCTTAAAACTGATTTGTCGCAAACTTGGTTTGCCGTCTGCGGACGATATCTATCATTTGAGTTATGGCATGGTTGAACTACCAACAGGGAGGATGAAAACGCGGGAAGGAACTGTCGTAGATGCGGATGATATCATTGATGAAATGGAAGCGATTTCTGCAAAGCATACTGCAGAGTTGGGTAAAGTGAAAGATTTTGACGAGGCTGAACTGGAAACGCTTTACCACACAATTGGAATGGGCGCCCTTAAATTTTTTCTTCTTCGTGTCGATCCTAAAAAAAGAATGCTTTTCAACCCCGAGGAATCGGTCGACTTCCATGGCTTCACCGGACCGTTCATTCAATTTTCACATGCACGTGCAAAATCGATTTTACGAAAAGAACAACCGCAGGGATTGAAGGTTGCTGCGGATCTATTGGCACCTGAAAGAAAATTGATTATCGAACTGGAAAAATTTGCCTCGGTTATCGCGCTGGCGTCCGAAGAAATGAATCCTTCGATCATTGCAAATTATATTTTTAAAGTAGCCCAGTCATACAACTCGTTCGTCACTGAGTTGCGGGTTCTTACAGCAGAAACAGCTGACAAAAAAGAATTGCGTTTGCAACTCACAATGCTGACGTCAAACGTGATCAAGACTGCAATGAAATTATTAGGTATCGAAGTTCCTGAAAGGATGTAAGATCTTCCAACGATTCCAAATTTATCGTCTTAAAGTCCGCCTGGCAGTTTACGTTCTTCTTTCAATTTGGCGAGGGAAGGATCGATTGCGATCGCTTTATCGCAAAGTTCACGGCCCTTTGCGGTTTCGCCTTTCTTTTGATAAGACATACCAATCATGTACAAAGCACTTGCGTTTTTCTTATCGACTTCAAGTGCCTTATCCCAGTAATTAATTGCTTCATCGTATTTTTTCACTTTGTAGTATGAATCGGCGATACTGAAAAGAAGTTCGCCATCTTGCGGACGTCGCTTCAATGTTTCAATCAGGATATTAATTCCTTTTTCAAAATTTCCCGTGTTAATATAGGCCGTCGCCAGGTTTTCGAGGTAATCGTTCGTTTTAGGAAGGCCCTTCGCTCCTGCCCTTTCAATCCAGTACAATGCCTTTTTATCGTTTGGAATTGCAGAATACATTAGCCCAGCCTCATACATCCAGGTAGCATTTGATGAATCTAACGCTAAGGCCTGCTCGTAACAACCGGCAGAGCGTTTATAGTTGCTCATTTCCATAAAACAACGGCCGGCGATATAAGGTATCATTGCGTTTGTTGGCTCGTCTTTAAACGAGTATTCGCAGTATTTTATCGACTCCCCATAATTTTCCATTTCATAAAAGGAGCGAGCAATCAGAAAATTTGCACCCGTGCCGATTTTCGCCTGTTTCATTTTCTGGGAATAACGGATGGCGTCTTCCCATTTGCGGGTATTGAACGAAAGTGTGGCGAGGTTTTCAATCACTGCCGCATTATTCGGATCGATTGCTTCTGCTTTGTGGTATTTTTCTTTTGCCTCAACGTAGCGCCGCTGTTCCAGCAACGTTCCCGCAAGTTGGAGAAGGTTGTCAAGGTTCTGGGGCTCGATTTCGTATGCTTTTGCAAAGTGCTTTTCCGCTTCGCGGAAACGCCGCGCGTTTTTCTCTTCCACGCCCCGATTATAAAAGAAGGATGAACTATCGGACTGGGCCACAACAACTGCACTCATCGCCACCACAGCGGCATTCAGGAGTAAAGACTTAATAATCTGCATTTTCGGTACGGAATTACAGGTAAACTATTAAGAAAATTGTCTCCAATTTCCTTTATTTCAACACTATAACTCCCAACGGTGGTAAATGGAGATTTATTTCATACAACTTTTCCTTTTTATCCACTACAGTTGTTAAAATCTCCGGGTTGAAAACGTCACCCGTGCCCCAGTATTTTTTGCTGTCGCTATTAAAGATCTCTTTCCATTCCGATTTCCCGTAGACTGAGAGCTTCCAATTCGATCTAACCTCTGGTGTGAGGTTCAAAATGATCAATAAATCATTTTTTGATTTCAACCCTTTACGCCGATACACAATGACTGCTTCAGCGCGATGATTCAAATCAATCCATTCAAAACCACTGATGCTAAATTGATTTTCGTAAAGTGCTGGTTGATTGCGCAGCAACTGATTCAAATCGGCAATACAGTTTTTCATTCCGCGATGCGAATCGAATTCTAATAATTCCCACTGCAACTCCGACTTATGATTCCATTCGGATGTTGCCGCAAACTCATCACCCATAAATAAAAGTTTACCACCAGGGTGAGTAAACATATAAGAATACATCGCACGGAGATTCGCGAACTTCTGCCAATCATCCCCGGGCATTTTGTATAGCATCGGGCTTTTGCCATGTACCACCTCATCATGGCTCAATGGCAACATAAAGTTTTCATCAAAATAATACATCATGCTGAATGTAAATTTATTCTGATGATGCTGACGATGAACAGGACTCATCTTGAAGTAATCGAGTGTATCGTGCATCCAACCCATCATCCATTTCATTCCAAAACCAAGTCCGCCTTCGAACGTGGGTTTCGAAACGCCGGGCCAATCGGTCGCTTCTTCTGCGATCGTTTGTACATCCGGAAAATCACGGAAAATGGTTTCATTCATGTCTTTGATAAAAGCAATGGCTTCGAGATTACCATCGCCACCGTGCTCATTGGGCTCCCATTGTCCATGCGTACGCGAATAATTAAGTTTCAGCATCGAGCTTACTGCGTCGACACGAATACCATCGACGTGAAATTTATCGAACCAAAATCGTGCACCGCTTATGAGAAATGATTTTACCTCGCCTCGCTTATAATTAAAAATATAACTGTTCCAGTCTGGATGGAAACCTTTGCGCATGTCTGCATATTCGTAGGTATGTGTGCCATCAAACATGAACAGTCCGTGTGCATCATAAGGAAAATGCGAGGGTACCCAATCGAGAATGACACCGATACCAGCCTCATGAAAGGCTTCCACCAGTTGCATGAACTGCTGTGGATTTCCAAAACGGGATGTTGGCGCGAAATAACCGGTTCCCTGGTAGCCCCAACTCCCATCGAAGGGATGTTCCATAACGGGCATGAATTCAATGTGGGTAAAACCCATTTCTTTTACATACGGCACCATTCGCTCCCGAATCTGATCGTAGGAGTTGTATCGCTCTTCATCATTCTTATCAGGCCGCATCCAGCTTGCAAGGTGCACCTCGTAAACACTCCATGGCGCTGCAAGTGAATTGTGATCTTTCCTTTCTTTCATCCACGCCTTGTCATTCCATTCGTACCCGAGATCCCAGGTAATGGAAGCTGTGTTCGGTCGTGTCTCCCAAAAATTCGCATATGGATCACCTTTATCCATTTTACGGCCTTTATAGCCGTGGATATGATACTTATAAACTTCACCTTTCTTCATGTTGGGGATGAATCCCTCCCAGATACCTGAATTGTCCATGCGAACAAACAGCGGATGTGAATCTTTGCTCCAGTCGTTGAAATTGCCGGTAACGGAAATATAACTTGCATTGGGTGCCCACACGGCGAAATAATAGCCAGGAGTATTTAATACCTCCCGGTAATGGGAACCGAAATGTTCATATAATTTATAGTGCGTTCCATTTTGGAAATTATTTACATCTTCTTCGTTGAAGAGCGAGTAATTCCAAACAGGTTTTGTGCTGTCGACGAAATGTCTTTCTTCATATTTTGAGTCCATGTTGTGCGTCTTTTTACCCTCCATCACATTTTCCGCATCCTTTACAGGCTGCTGGTCTTTATTTGCTTCAATGTTTTGTATGGATTTTCCGGAAGATTGCGTCATACTTCTCTTTTCGGAGGATCGGCAAAAAACCGAAACTCTTAACGTAAAATTAAGGCATCGGTTGCTAAGCACTTGGTCTTTTTAAATGATCTTGGCCCCCGAAACCTTTCGTAGATTAACCAAACCTGTCCTGAGACAACCCATCATGATCAAACTAACTGCAAGCTTGCTCCTGGCTATGTGCTGTTCATTAGCTGCGCTTAGCCAAAACGCAACTATTAAAGGCCGAATTACAGACACGGCTGAAAAGAAAAATCTAACCAATTCTGTTGTCGCTGTTTTGCGGGCCGGTGACTCCACCCTTGTAAAATTTGCGCGAAGTACAAAAGACGGAAGTTTCTCCCTTTCGAAACTTCCGGCGGGCGATTATCTTTTTCTCGTCACCCATCCAACGTATGCCGATTATTACTCGCGTGTTAAAGTCAATGACACTTCTGTCTTATCATTAGATGAGGTACCGATGATCCTCCGCAGCCAGTTGCTGGAACAAGTAGTAGTCAGTCAAAAACTTGGCGCGATCCGTATCAAAAAAGACACCACTGAATATATCGCTGACAGCTTCAAGGTTGCCGCGAACGCCAACGTGGAAGAATTATTGAAGCGCCTGCCGGGAATCCAGGTTGATGTAGATGGTAAGATCAAAACCCAGGGTGAGGATGTGCAAAAAGTATTAGTCGACGGCGAAGAATTTTTCGGCGATGATCCCACGATGGCGACGCAGAACATTCGCGCCGATGCGGTAGAGAAAGTTCAGGTGTTTGATAAAAAGAGTGACCAGGCAACCTTTACGGGTATCGATGATGGCCAGCGAACAAAAACAATCAACCTTAAACTAAAAGAAGATAAAAAGAACGGCTACTTCGGCAAGGTGAAGCTTGGCGGCGGCTTGAAGGATAAATTCGACAATCAGTTTATGGCAAACGCATTCAAAGGAAAACGAAAGTTTGCTGTATATGGAATTATGTCCAATACGGGCCGGACGGGATTGGGTTGGGGTGAACGGAATGCGTATGGCGGCGGAGAATCAAACATGGTGATGGATGAAGATATGGGCGGGATTATGTTTTTTAGCGAGGGGGATGATTTTGGCGGGGGCGGTGGCTCATATTATGGCGAAGGATTACCCACGAGTTGGAGCGCGGGAACCCATTATTCAAATAAGTTCGATGGTGATCGCCATAAGATCAACTTCAATTACAGGTTCAATAAATTAAATACAATTGGTGGAGGTTCTACTATCACGGAATATTTGTTGAAAGATTCTTCTTATTACCGAACTGAGAATGGAAACCAATTCAATCAACGCCTTCGAAATAACCTGAGCGGTTCATACGAAGTGCAGCTTGACTCCTCGTCATCGATCAAAGTAACCGCAAACGGAACACTTACAAAAAACAGCAGCTTTAGTAATAACTCACTTCAAACCCTGACTGGCAAAAGCCTGCTCGTAAATCAACTTCAGCGGAACAATAGCAGCGAAAGTGAATCACAGGCATTAAACACAACGATGCTGTATCGTAAGAGATTTAAAAAGGCCGGAAGAACGATTTCCTTCAATTTCGATCAACGTTACAATAACAGTGAATCAACCGGCTTCTTGAAATCATTTAATGAAGAGTTTGGCGTGGTACCGCGGAAAGACACCACGGATCAACAAAAGATAAACAATAGCAATCGACTAAGTATGAATGGTAAGGTTTCTTACACTGAACCCCTAAGTAAGGCCGTTACTTTGGAAGCGAATTATAGTTTAGGCACGAATGATAACCAGTCCGAAAGACTTAGCTTCGATGAATCAAATGGCAAGTATGATGTTTTTGTAGATTCGCTTTCAACCCATTTCAAAGTAAATATCCTCACGAATTCGGGCGGGTTGAATCTTCGGGTAAATAAAAAACTGATCAATTTTTCGGTTGGTGGAAATGTTTCACATTCGGCCTTCGATCAGGAAGATTTGTTTACAGATACCACAAGAAAATACGAGTACCTGAATTTATTCCCTCGCGCGAGTTTCAACTGGTCAATCAAACCACAAACGCGACTCTCTATTCGATATAACGGTAGCACTAGACAACCAACAATCGATCAGCTTCAGCCGCTAAAAGATAACTCCGATAA
>JACMLR010000006.1 GCA_014379515.1 Chitinophagaceae bacterium | reverse complement strand
TCATTTCCCAGCCGGAAATGAATCAGCAATAACATCTCCATCCGTTGGCTTTCCGGTTGATGAGAAACAGCAAACGGATGGAGATGTTATTGCTGATTCATTTCCGGCTGGGAAATATTTATCAGCAAAACATATTGGTCACTACGATGGAATAACGCAAGCTCATATGGAACTTGAGAAATATGCCCATGTAAATGGCTTAAAAAAAGCACCCGTCAAAAACGCAATTGAAATGGCCGTTTTGGTGGAATCATATATCACCGATGAAGAAAAGTATCCCGACCCTTCTAAATGGGAAACGGAAATCTTCAGCTTACTTGCCTGATTGCCCATCCAGGTTTTCTGGCCGCATCTGTGGAAATAGCAATACATCCTGTATGCTTGGTTGATTTGTCATCAGCATACAAAGCCGGTCGATTCCAATTCCAATACCCGATGTTGGGGGCATACCGTATTCCAATGCACGAAGAAAGTCATGATCAATAAACATCGCTTCATCGTCTCCACGCTCCATCAATTTCAATTGTTCTTCAAATCGGTCGCGTTGGTCGATCGGATCGTTTAATTCCGTGTACGCATTCGCAATTTCTTTCCCGTTCACCATCAATTCAAATCGCTCAACAAGCCCTTCTTTGCTTCGGTGCTTTTTGGTGAGCGGACTCATCTCTACGGGGTAGTCAATTATAAATGTTGGTTGAACATACACATGTTCACTCGTTTCACTGAAGATTTCATCAATCAATTTTCCTTTGCCAATATTATTTGGTACCGAAATTTTGAGATCCTGGCAAACCGTACGAAGTTGCGGTTCGTCCATACCCGTAATATCAACGCCTGTATTTTCTTTGATTGCTTCGTGAATGGTGATTCGCTTGAACGGTGCTTTGAAATCAATTTGCTTTTCACCGACAGGTACCACGGTGGTACCATGCAAGGCCAGCGCAATTTTTTCCATTAGCTGTTCTGTAACTTCCATCATCCAGAAATAATCTTTGTATGCAGTATACCATTCCAGTACGGTAAACTCCGGGTTATGTGTTCGGTCCATTCCTTCGTTCCTGAAATTCCGGCTGAATTCATACACCCAATCGAAACCGCCTACAATAAGACGTTTCAAATATAGCTCGTTTGCTATCCGCAAATAAAATGGAACGTCAAGCGCATTGTGATGCGTTTCAAATGGTCGCGCGGCTGCTCCACCAGGAATCGATTGCAAAACCGGTGTATCTACTTCAATAGCGCCCATACCATTTAAAAATTCACGAATGGTATTGATGAGAAGTGTTCTTTTTATAAACGTATCCTTGACCTGGGGATTGATGATTAAATCTGCATACCGCTGTCTGTATTTAAACTCGGGATCAGTAACGGCGTCAAACACTTCTCCTTCTTTCGACTTCACCACCGGCAATGGCTTCAATGATTTGGTAAGAAAAGTCAACTCTGTTACGTGAACAGATGTCTCGCCGGTTTTTGTGGTAAAAACATATCCTTTGATACCAACGATATCGCCAATATCAATCAAATGTTTCCAAACTTTGTCATAGAGTGTTTTATCTTCTCCCGGCGCAATCTCATCGCGTTTCAGATAAAATTGAATTTTCCCGGTGCTATCCTGCAACACAGCGAACGAAGCCTTGCCCATATCGCGAACGCTCATGATTCTTCCTGCGAGGCATACCTGCGCAAAATCTGCTTTATTTTCTTCGCCTTTATATTGTTCTTTAATGTAGGCCGCGGTAATCGACACCGGGTAAAGGGGTGCCGGATACGGGTCAATCCCAAGAGATTGCAACTCTTTCAACTTTTCACGACGGATAATTTCCTGTTCTGACAAATGCGAAACACTCATAGCTTATGATTAAAAAGAGGGCAAAAATAGCCTATTTGGCCGTTTGTATCTGAAACTGGTATAAACGTTGCCTCACATGAGTTGTACATTCATTCAATAAAGCGATTAAGATGAAAAGAATTATTCCCGTGTTAATGTTAGCAGTCCTGTTCATGAGCTGCGAGACATTATCTAAACTTCCCGGATATGGTTATGGAACCACTGTTACAGAATTTGAAGCAAAGCAAGGTATTGAAGATGCATTGGCGCAGGGCGTGACGACAGCGATCTTTCAACTCAACCGCCAGGATGGATTTTTTGGAGACGAGTTTTATAAAATTCTCCTTCCTCCGGATGCACAAAAAGTGGAATCGACACTAAGAAACATCGGACTTGGCAAACAAGTTGATAAAGCTGTTCTTCAAATCAATCGCGCAGCAGAAGACGCGGTAAGCTTCGCGAAGCCAATATTTACTTCAGCAATAAAAGAAATGACGATTGCCGACGCGTTATCCATCATAAAAGGATCCAATGATGCGGCAACAAATTACTTCCGTGAAAAGACAAGGATCAAGCTCGTAGATGCTTTCAAACCTTCGATCCAGGGTTCTCTTGATAAATTGGAAGCAACCCGGTACTACGCTGACATCATCAATCTTTATAATAAATTACCGACTACCGGAACCAAAATTAATCCTGATCTCACCGGTTATGTTGTTGAACGGGCGACGGATGCACTGTTCAATCTGGTCGCAAAAGAAGAAGCAAACATTAGGGCAAATCCTGTTGCACGAACAACTGAAATTCTGAAAAAAGTTTTTGGAGCGCGGCTTTAAGATTCACTATGCCCCGGCAAGAAGAACCTGCCATGCATCAGCAACCTGACCTTTTGCTAACAGATTTTTTGCAAGAACATGCAGTTCTTTTTCCATCTCATTCGGATTGATACTATAATATTGAATGATATGTTTCAGTTCGGAATTTTCAAATGAAGGATTGATACCCGGGTATTCGTGAACATTCGCTAATTGTCCCAGGTTGTTCCCTGTTAAAATTGCACTGTTGCGAATCGAAGGCGGAAGGCTTTCTACACCAATGCCGAGTTCCGTATTTGGTTTCTGTACGGAAAAAAGGCTTTGCTCATTCGCAACGCAGTACCAATCACCGCCAAGTCGCGCAACGTGTTGAATTTTTCGCTGATCCATTTTGCCTGCTTCGTTCAACAGCTCATCGTTGATGTGTAACCGTAATACTTCGCAGATTACCAGGTTACCTGCGCCACCTTCCTTTCCTAACGATTTAATTTCGATTACGGAGCACTCCATTTTTATTTTCGACTCCAAAACCATTGGAGGTCTTATGAGTGTGGCGGGTTGTTCGGTGAATCCTGCTTTTATAAATTCGTTTGTGCCTTTTGGATATTCGCAACTGGCAAGTGAAGTTTGTTGAATCATCGGCAGATCCACAATATTTATCACAACCTCAGGCACCTCCATTACATTTTCTAGTGTATGCTTGATCGTGTTGTTGCGTACTCTCCTTGACGGAGAAAAAACGACGATTGGAGGATTCGTGGAGAAAAGATTGAAAAAACTGAAAGGACTTAAGTTTACGTTGCCTTCAAGATCGATCGTACTCGCGAAACAAATCGGGCGCGGCGCAACCGAATGTTGCAAGTAATGCTGCTGCTCTACAGGGGAAAGTCCTTTCAAATCAATGATCATAGCGAAGCAATATTCCGGCAGAATAACTGCCAAGGGTGATGAATCTTATTTTTTTCGATCGAGAATGCTCCAATTGCTGTCTTCTTTGATAAATGAATTTGACAAACGACCCAAACCTTCTATTTCCATTTCAACCACATCATCGGGTTGTATCCATTGCTCCGCGTACGATGGATCGGCAAGCTTTCCCGTTCCATTCAATTCCAGGAAACAGCCAGTACCAACCGTGCCACTTCCAATTACATCTCCCGCATAAAGATTAACGCCATATGAAGCGCGTTCAATAATTTCTGCAAACGTCCAGTCCATATCACCTACATTACCTTCGCTCACTTGTTTGCCGTTGACCCAGCATTTCATTGGAAGGTTCCATGATTTACCTGTATGATTTTCCTTTGTTGGAATTTCAAACGGGGCAAGTTCATCGAGTGTGACGAGCCACGGACCGATAACCGTACTAAAATCTTTTCCTTTTGCCGGACCAAGATTGAGTTTCATCTCTTCCATTTGGAGCGTTCGCGCGCTAACATCATTCATGATCATCAATCCGCCTATATAATCATCGGCTTCTTCGGCAGGGATGTTTCGGCCATGTTTATTAATCACAATCGCTACTTCTAATTCAAAATCCAATTTATTAAAATGATCGGGCATACAATTTACTGGTCCCGGCCCCTGTATGCTGTGGTGATTTGTAAAATAAAATATCGGGTATTCGTCAAATTCTGGAATCATTTCAACTTTTCTATTCCTTCGCGCTGAAGCAACGTGCTGGCGGAATGCATAACCATCGCGGCAACTTGATGGGAAGGGAACCGGTGCAAGTATCGTTGCATCTTCATACTTCATCGCTTTGTCTTTTGAAATCTTTCCTTCCTGTACGAGTATCTCTCCTCCCAGAGCCATTGGTAAATAATCATCCCAATACTGAAGGAACATGCTCATATTCTGAGGCAGGTCCGGGTGTAATAGCTCAAGTCGAAAAAGATAACCATCAATCAGTGCTGCGAGTCGGTCTTGCTCCTCTTCCAGGTATGATACAAATTTCATAAAGTGTAGTTATGCGTTGCAATTTACAGGAATAGAATGCGTGATTAAGAGTTGAGCCCCAGTTCGCGAATATTTTTTGGTTGCATACTGATTTGAAGTGACGTTGTTCGGGACTTGTTCGGGTTTTGTTCGACTGGCTTCGGGTATTTCCCGAACATGTGCCGAACCAGAGTAAAACAACGTCCTAACAATGTGCGGATGTTCTATTCCACTTATTTTTGTTAGATGATTGAAAAGCAGCCTTCAATTGATCTGTACAAGAAATTCTTTTTTATTGGTGTCGCCGGAACGGGTATGAGTGCAATTGCGCAATACTTGCGCGGCATCGGTAAAGAAGTAAGTGGGAGCGATCGGTATTTTCATCCCGGTACAGCAAATGAAACAAAAGAGAAACTCGAGGCTGAGGGTATTCGTTGTTTTTTGCAGGATGGTTCGGGGCTCGACGAAACAACGGATTTGGTTGTTGTGTCAACAGCAGTCGAGGACACCGTTGAGGAGGTTCAAAAAGCAAAGCGCCTGGGAATTTCAATTATTAAACGCGCTGAGTTACTGGCGCTAATCGCTGAAAGCAAACTGACGATTGCGGTTGGCGGAACATCTGGGAAATCCACCACTTCAGCAATGCTTTTTGATATTTTAGAAACCGCGGGATTGCAACCTAGTATTATTGGTGGTGCCGGACTGGTTAGTATTATCAAAGAAGGGAAAATCGGAAATGCAAAAGTCGGCCAGGGAGAATGGTTGGTTATCGAAGCGGATGAAAGCGATGGTTCAATTGTTCAATACCATCCGGAAATTGGACTGTTGTTAAACGTGGATAAGGATCATAAGGAAATTGAAGTGTTGATGGACGTTTTTAAAACATTTCATGAAAACTCCGGACAGTTTATTGTGAACCGCTCACATCCAGCCGCCGCCACACTTGCAAAAGATAGCGACATCGATTTTTCAACTGATGAAAAAATTAACGCCAGGTTCCAGGCGAGTGAATTTCATCAATCCGGTTTCGAAATTCAATTCAATATCAATAAAATTCCTTTCCGGTTGAATACAATTGGAAAACACAATATGGAAAATGCGCTGGCGGCTGTTGCGGTTGCTGCAACAATTGGGGTACCGCTTGAAACATCAGCGGTTGCCCTGGAACGTTATGAAGGCATTTACCGGCGTCATCAAATTTTAGGAAATTTTAACGGGGTGTGGCTTGTCGATGATTATGCTCACAATCCTGCTAAATGTGCTGCCTCGATTATGGCGTGTCAGCCCGTTGCACCAAAAGTAATTGCATGGTTTCAGCCGCATGGATATGGTCCAACCCGGTTTCTCCGCCACGATTTTGTGAAAGAGATCGCGGATGCCCTTCGTCCGGCAGATGAAGTTTGGATGAGTGAGATTTTTTATGCGGGCGGAACGGCGGTCAAAGACATCTCATCCAACGACCTTATAACAGATATAAAATTCCTCGGCAAACAAGCCTTCTTTGTGGAAAATAGGAACGCTTTTGTGGAATCCGTAACACCGCATCTTACTAACAATTGTGTATTATTGTTGATGGGTGCGCGAGACCCTGGCTTAGAGCAGTTTGCGCAATCTGTATTAAATCAACTTAAAGCATCCGTTTCTTAGGCAAACTTGCCTTATTTTTGCGCTTAAATAGGTAGCATATGCATGAGAAGAAAATTCATAATAAGGGGCAAGCGAGGCTGTTTTCAAATCCACTCCTGGAGATGTTGACAAAGAGCCATCCGCTGGTGATCTGGGGTATGTATATTCCTTTATTGAGTTACCTGATTTACGTTGCCGCCACAGACTATAACTACACAACTCTTCGTATCGTACTTACATTCCTTGGCGGGATGTTTTTCTGGACATTTTTTGAATATGTAGCCCATCGTTACTTGTTTCATTGGATCAGCGAAAGCCCCCGGATTCAAAAGTTTACTTACATCCTGCACGGCAACCACCATACTTATCCCCGCGATAAGCAACGGTTGTTTATGCCGCCAGTACCAAGTTTGCTGATATCCGGAACAATCTTCGGAATCATGTACCTCATCGCAGGAAGCTATGCCCTGATGTTTTTCCCTGGATTTATTATCGGGTATTTGAGCTATGGAACAATCCACTACGCGATTCATGCCTGGAACCCACCATTCAAATGGATGAAACCGCTCTGGAGAAACCATCACCTTCATCACTACAAAGACGATCACCATGGATTCGGAGTTAGCTCAACATTCTGGGATCATATCTTCGGAACAATGTTCGATCTGAAAAATATTAAGGAAGACAAAGAAAAAGTAAAAGCATTGCAGTTTCAAGGTGACATGCAGCAACAGCGCCCACAGCAACAACATACGCATACACACTAACTACCACCTGTCTTCTTCTGAAATACTATCATCCCGTCGCGAATTTTCACGGCGGGATTTTTTTTTCTGTTCTTGTCGTTCAATAATTAGCTCTGAAATTAAAACACCTGCATCTTTCCCTGTCTGCTCCGATAAAACATTTCGGATTCGTTGTTCCGACACATCTAATCGATACAAAAGCTGAAGAAGGGAATCAAAGTCACGATCAATAAGTGCATTAATCGCATCTTCCAGTTGACGCCGCCTTCCGTCGGATGGCAACGGATTGTTGTCATCAGTAAGCAAACGTTCGATATCCGTTACGAGCTGGATCATAATTCTTGAGTTGATCAAAGCTAGGAAAAGAGGGATTTGGCGATCTACGAAATTTTCGTAATATTGCTGCTTGCCAAATCAGCCATGAAAAAAATTCTTACCATTCCATTTTTGCTTAGTAGCGCGATTTTGTTTTCCCAGGGAGTGCTTAAAGGCACGTTGCGCGATACAGTCACGAAGACTTCGCTTTCACTTGCAACCATCACCGTTTTTAAAGCGAAGGATACGACGATTGTCAGCTATCGGCTAAGTGATCCTCAGGGGAATTTCAAGGTGCCCGGTTTGCCGTTTGATATCGGCTTACGCGTAGTAATTACATCGAGTGGTTATAAAGTGGCAAGGCGTGAATTTTTGCTTGAGTCGGCTAAGCCGGAATTGGATTTAGGCCAGGTGATTATGTCAACTGACACGGCGGAGCTCGACGAGGTGTTGGTATATGCGGAGCGGCCGCCAGTATCATTTAAAAAGGATACGCTTGAATTTAACGCGTCGGCTTTTAAAACATTACCTACTGCGTTGGTAGAAGATCTGCTTAAGAAATTACCGGGTGTTGAAGTTGATGCCGAGGGCAACATGCGGGTGAATGGCCGGGTCGTAAATAAATTATTGGTTGATGGCCGGGAATTTTTTGGTGGCGATCCAAAAATTGCGACAAGAAATTTGCCGGCAAACCTGATTGATAAGGTGCAGGTTGTTGATGATAAAGAACAATTGGAACGAAACCCGGACATTACAAAAGGTGAACTCGGCCAGGTTATCAATCTGAAGTTAAAACGCTCGATCAAACAAGGCTGGTTTGGTAAGGCGTACGCTGGTGGCGGTAGTGGGGCACGCACGCATTATGAAGCCGGCGGTATTGTTAATTCCTTTAGAGATACGCTACAGTTGAGCGTGCTCGCCTATACCAATAATTTAAACAAGGCCGGTTTCGGTTTTGGTGATTTGGAAAAGCTCGGTGGTTTTGGTCGTACAGGAATAAATAGCATCGGAGTCTGGTCCGATGGTGGCGTTTCGTTAAATGGCGTTTCATTTGGAGGTACGGGTCAAGGGTTACAGCGATCGACCGGGGCTGGAATTAACATGAATCATGATCCGAATAATAAAATCAAAATAAATTTTCAATACTTTTTTGGACAGATTTCCAGCGATTATCAATCAAAGAGTAATAGCCAACAGTTTATTAAGGATACTGTTTTACAGACGACTTCCAACACAAAGGATTTAAATGAAGAGTCTACGCATCGTTTTGCAACGAGACTGCAGTGGAAAATAGATTCAACATCTAACATGAGTTTCTGGCCTGCGTTTGAGATACGCAATTCGGAGTTTAACAAGAACCTTGCCTCGCGAACAAGTAACGATTTTACCGGGCTCTTGAATGAAAGTAAAAATCTTCAAAATACGGACGCGAATGAACTTACGTATTCGCATGATTTTGACTATGGCAAAGCATTCAGGAAGAAAGGCCGTCGCTTAACGATATTCAATACAATGCGAAGGAATAGCACGGATAATTCGCAAACAAACAATGTAGAAACGATATTCTATGATGACGCTGCAATCATTGAAGAGCAGCTCGCGCAACTGCGGCGCAGGGATTATGAAAATTTGACGCTCAATACAAGCATTATTTATTATGAGCCGATTTCTAAGGAATGGTCGTCACGACTTGGATTAACGAATAACTATTTTAAAAATAACGATGAACTTAATACGTTCGATTGGAACCCAAATACTTCAAAATACGAAGTACTAAACAGTTCTCTTAGCAATGGTCTTGAAAGAAAAGGCACACGTAACTCATTGTCTGCCGGTGTAACATATACGCATAAAAAGTTTTCAATTTCTCCCGGCGTTCAATACACGCTTCTGGATATTGATAACATTTACCTGAAAACCGCTAATCTCAAACAGCGCTTCAATTACGTTTTCCCAACGTTGACGGTTCGCATGGGCGTGCTAAATTTCGGATACAGGTCATCGGCGCGTGAACCGAGTGCTACGGATCTTCGCCCGGTAGTTGACAATTCAAATCCTTTATACCAGGTGTTTGGAAATCCTGACCTGGTACCAACTGTGGCGCATGATATAAATGCCGGTTTTTTCAAATCCAATCCCAAAACTCAAACTAGTATCAATCTAAATTTTAATTTGTCTATCGAGGATAACGCGATCATTCGTGAGAGATCTGTTGACGAAAAGGGAATTCAAATTACCAGGCCAATTAATATAGACGGGCAGTGGCGGCTTAACGGAAATGCATCTTTTTCCAGACAATACAAGTTGATAAACAGTTGGCAGATTTCATTGCGTCCAGGTGTCAATGCCGGATACAATAAAAGTTTTATTGCCGTGAATTCTATTCGAAGCGGTATACAATACTGGAATGCATCACCAAACTTAAATACAAGTTTTAATTGGAAGGATATAATTGAACTTACTCAACGCTACTCCCTCAACTTTCGAAAATATACTTACGAAAGCGACGCGTTTAAATCAACGCAGGTTGTTGCACATTACTTGACGAGTGAAATTGTTATTCGTCGACCGAAGAATTGGGTATGGGAGTCATCGATCGATTACCGTCATAATCCGCAAGTGTCTCCTGGTATCAGCAAAAACATTACGCG
>JACMLR010000567.1 GCA_014379515.1 Chitinophagaceae bacterium | reverse complement strand
CGAACCAAAGGTCGTACGTACATTTTCACTTACCACCGGGTGTTTTTACGAACTCTACCATTCGTGCCCGGCTCACGGTCACGTAGAACCCTGCGATTGTCTTTTTTGAATCGCGTTGAAACCAGATTGTCGACCCCATATAATTAAATCCATCTTCGAAAGTTGGAAACAGTTGGACTTCATAGTTAGGTTCACGCCTAAGGAAAAGATTTCCATTTTTTGATATGATCGAAAACCGTGATTCTGTCTCAGCCGAATAATATTCCCCAATATAAGCTTCGATCCCATTTTTGTCGCCAGATGCAGTTGGTGCTGCTACCAGTTCAATACTATCGGTTGCCGTGATCAGTATCATCCGGGCTGGTTTACCCGGCATCATTTTTATTTTGTTTGATCCAATTGCAAATTCATCAAGGGCAGTTGGAGTAATATTTCCGAAGGTCGAACTCAACTTGCCGTCTTTAATCGTAAAATTTACGCCTCCTCCCGAGCGCGTGTTTCGATACCAGCCTGCATATTGTTTCATCACTTCGGCGGGCATAGTGTAGGTGATTATTGATTTCGGCGCTGAGGGAGTAACATCTTTAACGAAGAGATTACGAATTTCTTCCGAAGCATTTGAGAATTGATCGAATTCGGATGTGTTGCTAAGAAAAGCAAATGACAAATCGAGGTCGGTAAAATGTTCGAGGTTTGCGCGATAACTGGCAGTGGCTCCACCATGCGAAATGGTTTTCCAACCGCGCGTGGAATCGACTACCAGCCCAGCCCCATAAGTATTCTTCAACCCATTGCTGAGTTTGTATAATGCAGTTTGCTTCGGAAGGAGAGAAGGGTTTCCAAGTTTTCCATTGAGGAAATATTTGTTCCAGGCCAAAAGATCTTCGGCAGTTGTCAGCAACCCCCCATTACCATATACATTTTCGTTAGGCATGTTGGTATAGTAGGTTGTCGCAACTTTCCCATAAGCGATGGCACGATTGGGAACAATTTTTTTATAATCATTCCTCCATTCGGTATGCGTCATCCCTGCGGGTTGAAAAAGCGATTCTTTCGTGAATTCCGCCATCGTTTTTCCTGTCACGCGATCAACAACCAGCGCGAGCAGGTTATAATTTGAATTGCTGTAGATATATTCAGCACCGGGTTTGTTGTTTAAGGTTTTCTGATGTTTGATTACATGGAGAGCGTCTTCATTGTCGTATGTCTTTGTACTGCGGGGCCATCCAGCAATAGATACAATCGAACCCCAGTCCTTAAAGCCGCTCGTATGTTGCATCATTTGCCGCAGCAGAATCGGCGTTCCATAATCTGGTAACTCCGGGATGTATTTTCGGATGTCATCATTTAAGGAAAGCTTCCCTTGTTGTTCCAGCAAAAGGATCGCCGCGGCAGTGAATTGTTTTGATACGGATCCCGCTTCAAGAATGGAATTGGTAGTCAGCGGTGCTACATGCTCAAGATCTGCCATGCCCCAGGCTTTTGAGTAAATGATTGTACCATTGCGACTGATCGCTAGCTGGCAACCGGGATTGGTTGGTTTATATCGTGCCATGATCTTATCAATCTGCGCAAGTGTATCATTCCAGGTTTGAGAAAAAAGAAAGGAATTCGAAGAGAGAAAAAGCAGGAGATAAATTGTTTTTTTCATGGTGATCTTTTAAGCTTTAAGAAAGTTCCGATGCGCCAGCAAATTTTCGGGGAGTTGATATAGAGCGAACTTAATGAAAAAGAACAAATCGACGCCAGAGCCATTTCGCCTGATCAACTTTCATACAAACTGGGTCAACTTACCACTTCCAAATGTTCGATTTAAAAACATCCAGTATTTTTAGGGTACATCATCGACCTATGCCATCATTTGAATTTAAAAGATTAAATCACTTTGATAATATAGAAGCCTTATCATCACAAGATGAGAATGATTATTTTCCTTTTCATTTTCACGACCTTTTCTGTGTCTCCCTTATTACAAGAGGGAGTGAAGTACTTAAGAACACCGAGATGGAATTTATCATTCCTGCCGGATCTATCAGTATTACGCAAAAAGATGAAGTGCATCGAAATTATTCATTAAGCGAACGTGGATACAATTACAAAACACTTTATGTAAACGCAGACGTGCTTAAACATTTCAACAATGGCAAAGAAGTAAAAGGATTGGCACGTGTGATCGATGATCCTTTGTTATTCCAAAAGTTGACCGCGCTTATAGATGAACCGATCTTTTCATTAACCAATTGGGAGGAGTCTCTCAGATCGCTGGCCACCTATGCCGAGCCTCCCGCACACAACAATCATTGGTCCTCGATATTTTACCAGATCGACGAACTCATTGAAACTTATCCTGACAAGGTAACCAACACAGATTGGCTCGCTAAAAAATTTCTAATGAGTAAATTTCATTTCATCCGAAAATTTAAAAAAGCCAAAGGAGTTACGCCCCAGACTTATATAATGCTTTACCGGCTCGGGAATTCAAAAAAAATGCTGTTGCAACAGATCCCACTTAAAGACATCGCATTTGAAAACGGTTTTTATGATGCCAGCCACTTTACAAATAGCTTTAAAAGATATTTTGGAATTAATCCAAGCAGCTACCTCGATTGATGACCGAAATTGAGCAATATTATACAACTGCTTCGGTTGGATTAATTCTATTATTGTATGATTCTGTACTGTAGAATTATAATTATCATACAATGACAACTCTCCAACGAATTCTTGCCGGTTTTATAATCACTTGTTGCTATAATTCCTGTGCTCTTCATCCCAATAACTCGAATAACAACAATATTCCTGGCAATAAAACAGCAGCAATAACCAGGTTAAGCGGACTCGATCATTCAAATTTGGCCAACGATGACAAAAACATCGCTGTAAAACAAATCCAGGTTAAGATTAATAAAAATATTGAGTTGTTTGGATTGATAATGCAACTCAATATGGGAGAAGATTTGGCAAACAGTAATGATACGTTGATGATCGACAATCAATTATCTACCTGGAAAGATTGGTACCGACTTGCCTGGAACAACTATACGAAATACAAGAAATTCAACGAGAGCAGCCTGATGAAGCTCTACCGATCTTACTCGCAAAAGGGTTTCTATGATGATTTTTTTATCGGGTTTTTACTCCAGGTTGATGAAGTGCCGGCGGCAAAACTGAATAGCACGACAGACAAAGAAGTAGTCATGACTTTTTCTGCGAGCAGTGATTATACCTCGGCACAAAAAGCGGCTGCCAAATTTCTTGAAGAATTCAATGCTTTCTATAAGGAATTGAAATTTGCTGATTACCTAATGCAGAATGAAGACAATTATAAGCGGATGGTAGCGGATGTTATTAAGAACCTTCCTTCAGAAACATTTTTGCCAGCAATGGAAACTTTTTATCAAAAAGCATTTCAGAATTATTTCCTGGTACCGGGTTTTAATATTCCAACCAGCATGGGCTTTGGCAAAATGAATAGAAATACGCAATCGATTTATAACGTTTTTGGGCCGTTCACTTTTCAACGTTTTGAAACGCGTCCACTTCAACTTGGTTTCGATGATCCTTCAAGGATCCAGAATCTTTCGGTTCATGAATTCGGTCACTCTTTTGTAAATCCTGCAGTCGATCAACTGCCGGAAGAACTGGTCGCATCAACTGATTATCTTTTTACTCCCATTAAGGAAGCAATGAGCAAATTGGCCTATCCTTCATGGAAAATTTGCTTGTATGAACATTTTGTAAAGGCCGGCGAAGTGATCCTCGCGGAAAAGCTGGGCAAAAAAGAAAATGCCGAAAATTTGCTAAAGGAAAGCGTTGCAGCCAGGTTCATCTATCTCCCATTTATTGTCGAAGAATTAAGACGGTATGATGCGAATAAAATTACTTATCCTTCATACGAAGTTTTTATTCGAGGAGTGCTCGAGAAACTAAAAAAGCGACAACCAAACGAGAAGGATTGAGATTAGCGCGACTCTGAGGGATCGTTATTTGACTGGTTTGCATCAATTCGTTTAGTCAATTGTTCGTTGTGAACAAACCAGCCCGCCATCGCTCCAATCAAACTTAGAGATATCTGAGAAGCGGGCGGGCTGTAATAATATTAGTGCAAATCTATAATTTCCCACAACCATCATTTCGATGAGGAACTACAAAACGAAAACCGAAAACGGTGATGCACTGACGATGTGGGTTTCATTCGCCTTTTGTTCGCCTTTCATTCAAAGTAAAGGGGCAATTTGCCCATTTACTCCGAACGAGCCCCGAAGAAGGTGCGAGGGAAGGCGAGCGAGAAGCAGAGCGAGAGCGCCCTCATTCTGTTTCTCGCTCTTCTATTTTGAGTATCAGTCAATTTTCATTTTGCAATTATGCCTTCCGCGCTTATTTTTGCGCCGGAGAGATGGCAGAGCGGTCGAATGCGGCGGTCTTGAAAACCGTTGAAGCGCAAGTTTCCGGGGGTTCGAATCCCTCTCTCTCCGCTGATAAATGCAAAGGCGTCCCGAAGGGCGCCTTTTTAATTTGTTGAAGCGTTGAAAGCTATGCTTTCAAAAGCTGAGACAAATTAAAAAAGCAGAACACGAAGTATTTTGACTTTTGCATTGTGACTCTGGGAATAGGAGGGATCAGCGCCAGCTAATCCCTCTTTCTCCGCACAAAGGGATTTAGGCTCAAAAAGAGAACTAAGTCCCTTTTTTATTATAGCAAAATCGCCAGACACTCGGGCGATCTGTGCAATAATAAAATTAATTTCTGAGGTTCGAAATGCCCCATTTTTCTTGTCATATACCAGGGACACCCCACGACCTCAATGTGTGAATCATATAACTCTTTCCCCATAATGTGCAACACGTTTAAGGATTAAGGCTGAATCTTTGTGGAATGATAATCGCATCTCATTTACAAAAAAAGCAAATATGAAAGAACTTTTTAAAATTAATATCGACAATCAGTAATTGACGATTTAAAAACAAGAATTGCAAACACACGTTGGCCGGATGAAATAGAAAATTCAAAATGGGAGTATGGCACCAACAAAGCCTACTTGAAAGAATTGTGCAAGTATTGGGCTAACACATTTGACTGGAGAAAACAAGAAGAGTATCTTAATTCATTCCAACATTTCAGAACTACAGTTGATGGTGTCGGCTTGCATTACATACACCAAAAAGGTGAAGGAAAGAATTCAATACCCTTGCTTTTAACACATGGCTTTCCAGATTCATTTACACGATTTTTAAAAATCATTCCTCT
>JACMLR010000566.1 GCA_014379515.1 Chitinophagaceae bacterium | reverse complement strand
TCCATTTCAAGCGTTACCAGCATTCGTCCACTGAAAGGCGTTTTAAATAATGCCTTCACTGATTCACCAGCGAGATAAGTCGACTTATCAAGTTCGATATCTATATTGCCTTCGGTATTTACTTCGAAGGAACTCAATTCACTTCCCCATGAACCATAGCTATAAAACGATTGACTAACATAACTTGAAGCACCTGGTATCGACACCCGCACCTCATAATCTCCCGGCGATCTTGGTACATATGAAAACGAAGCCTTCTCACCACTAACAGCAACTGATTGTTCTGCAAGGATCTTGTCTACCTTCTGTGATTCATATCGGAAATAGTCGCCACTCTTTGTTAGTTGAGTCGTATACTCATGCTTAATCACTTTTACCTGAGCGGTTGAATTCATTACCAGACCATCTTTATTGACCGCAATCAAACCTAACTTCACCGGTTGATTGAGTGGCTGGTACCAGTATCCATCCGTTGCAATACCAAAGAAAACGTTCTGAGTAAAAATATCTGCACTGGTGGTTTTGCTTACTGGCCGACCAGTTTCGTCAAACACCGTTGAATAAAAATTTGCAGAAAGCAGCCCTGTATTTCTGAAGCTCTCGGGCACGGAATACGTTTGTTCGTTGTTGCCATTTGCATCGGTCTTCCCTTCACCAACAAATTTTTCAAAACTGATTGCAGAGTTATTGATACTAAAATCAAAGCGTTCATAATTTTTTGCATTGAACGGTTTTTGACGAACCTGCACTTCAAATTCCACATTCTTATTCGCAGCGGGTGGACCGAAAAAATTTACTGCATTAATTGCAAGGGTTGTCGACTGGCCAGGAACAAGAAAAGGTTTGTCGAGTTTTGTAGTCACCTTGATGCGATCTGGTACAAACTCTTCAATACTAAAACTCTTGGAACCTAATAACACATCATTAGACGTGTAAACTTCCAACGAATATGAACCTGTAATTGCTGATACCGCGATATCGACATCCGCTTCCAGCGAACCTTGCGCATTCAGGTTCTTGCGAAATGTTTTCAGTTCTTTCCCATTCGGCATTAGGAATTTCATCTTGACTGGGAGCTCGCCTGGCGATTTCCAGGTTTTATCGCGAAGGATCACAGAGAAATTTACTTTTTCACCGGGACGATAAATATCTCTCTCTGCATAAATAAATGCATCGAGACCCGTGCTGCTTCGTTGTTTGCCGCCAACCTCAAATCTTGAAGTGTTTACGCGTGTTGTATTGAAAGGGAGGTAGTTGAAGTCGTCGGCAGTCTTTGCAATGATCATTGCGGGTTTGAAACCGCTGAACTCTTTCCGGAGGTAAGCGATTTCCGCAACCCCGTCTGCATTGGTTGTTGCATTTCCAAGAACCTGGTTGTTTGATCCATAAGCGATCACATTAACACCATTTACAGCTTGTGCGGTTTTGATTGAATTCGCAAACACTACAAGCTTATCCGTTCCTTCCCGGGCAATTAAGCCAAGATCACTTTTTGAAATAAACCGGCTGTCGTTGATCCAATAATCAGTTAACGATCTGATTTTGATATGATAGATGCCTTTGAAATCGGCGAGTCTATCTTCCGGATCGAATTTGAATAACCTTGAATTACCATATTTCGGTAACGAACTTGTCTCAATTTCTTTTTCATAAACCACATCGCCCATTTCAAGCCCGGCATTTTGACTATAAGAATCGTAATAGTATTCGTCATTACCACGATCGTCTGCAGGATAGTAACCATACTTCTGTGCAGCCATCAGGTTCGATTCATAAATTTTAGAGATGACGACCTTAACTTTCGGCGTGTTGACGATTCGAACTTCAATTTGTTGATTTCCCCCGCTGGAGAGGTAAAGTCCTTTGCTATTCACAAACGTGATAGCCGGCTCGAGTTCGCCAAACGCTATATTATTATCATATTGTTCGCGGAGCGTTCCACCAATTCGGCCACGGAGACCTTTCGAAATTGTCAGAACATAGGTTTTCTCAGCATTAAAATCACTACTCTGAATTGAAAAACCGTCGTCGGTCGCTGCGGTTGTGAACTTAACTGCCGGATCAAATTTTACGAATGAAGCAAGGTTGTCGCCCGTTATTTGCTGACTGGTTTTCACATACACAGTTCCGCCACTGCCGTCGTGCTGAGAAGTCATATCGTTTATCGACAACGTATACGGAGATGGAATCGTAAGCGCCGTTTCAATTTCTTTTTCCGTTCCATTAACGCCACCTTTCGGTACAATTCCTTTTTCAAGTTTGACAGACCCAGCCAGGTCTTTATCTTCCATTTTGAAACCAGGCAGAATGAAAGAGACACGGTTTGCCTCCGATATAGTTTGCAATGTGTAAGCAATAGGTTGTCCATTTGCCTCCAATTTCATCTTCTCTTTTAGAATTGCAGGATCTATTGGGTAATTAAAGTAAAGATCAACCTGTGGGTAAGCCGTTGCAGAACGTTCATCACCCGGTATCCAGGTGACATTACTATTCTCAAGTTTTAAATCTGGAGTCGAAAAGCTGATCTTGTCGCCCTTATCGATACCATTATATTTGCTGTATTGCAGTAATTCCTTGCTGAGTTTGGCCTTAAATGTTGTTGCTGGCGCGAGTGGTCTTGACGGAGAAAAAACCAATTCGTCTGGGTGCTCCCACCGAAAGCGGCCTTCAATCGCAGGCTCAAATGAAACAAACGGAGTAGAATCCCACTCATTCAACAATGAATCATTCACAAGTGGTTTATCGAATCGGAAGACGAGGTTGCCTAATTGCGGCACTTCATCTTTTGCGTTAGTATAATCG
>JACMLR010000565.1 GCA_014379515.1 Chitinophagaceae bacterium | reverse complement strand
GTTAATGTGCGAATGGCGAATTGCTAAAGTTCGAATTCCTTAGGTTCGTCCCTATGTCATGATTGCAATTTGGCTCATTTGCGTGAAGTGTATTTAATTCGCACATTAGCAATTCGCCATTCGCACATGCTTGCATTTACAGCTTTCTCTCCCTCAAATACCCCTCCAACTCATTCAACCCAAAACTACTCAGATTATGCTTTGCCGTTAATCCTCCTTTTTGTGCAGCGAAGACTCCGTAGCGGCAATCGTTATAACCTTCAATTGTGTGAGCATCCGGGTCGATCGAAATCATGACTCCCTTGTTCAGTGCATACTGGATCCATCGCCAGTCCATATCCAAACGACGTGGATGAGCGTTTAATTCGATCACTACGTGGTTCGCTGCACAGGCGTCAATCATCTTCATGTGATCCAGAGGATAACCGCTTCGGCTAAGTAGTAATCTTCCTGTAGGATGGCCGAGAATCGTTGTGTATGGATTTTCGATTGCTTTAAGGATTCGCATCATCGCTTTTTCTTCGGTCATTTTTAAATTGCTATGAATAGAAGCAATAACAAGATCGAAGGTTGAAAGTATAGAATTGGAATAATCAAGGGAACCATCGCCCAGAATATCGCATTCGATGCTTTTGAAAATCTTAAAAGGTGCAAATTGTTGATTCAGTTCGTCAATATAAATATGCTGCTGATGAATTTTCTCTTCCGACAATCCACCAGCATAAGCTGCTGCTTTGCTATGATCGCTGATTACGAGATACTCGAACTTACGTTCGATACATGCTCTCGCCATCTCCTCGATGGTATGCAGTCCATCACTCCAGTTACTATGCGAATGAATGATTCCTTTGATATCACTCTCCTGGATCAGTGTTTCATTGGTAATTCTTGAAAGAGAAGATAGGTCAGCAGACTCACGCAAGTAAGGATCGATAAATTCTATTCCCGCTTGTTTGAATATATCTTTCTCGGTCATACTAAAATCAGTTGCGGGATAGGAGGTGAGGTACGCTTCTACAAATTCTTCGCTGCCGGTTGTGATGAAAAGACGCTTCGTAATATTATCGGCTCCCGTGTATAGTTTTAAGCGTAGACCGTTTTTCAACTTATAGACGAGCGTTTCGGTTGTCTCTTCCAGTAATTCGGGAGGAAAAGCCGTAGCAAATGCTTTTTTTACTTCGTCATTTGATTTTGCGACTACAAACTCCGTTTCATCGATTGTTAATTGTTGACGACGATAGGCACCAGTTACATGCACGTTTTCACTGCCAAATGATTTTTGTAAGTAGGAGAGAACGGCCGGATAAATCGCGGCAATTTCAGAATAAAGAAAGCTTCCCTGGTTTTGTAAATAGAATTCAATTGCTTCCTGGATATTTTGTTGTGTCTTACCACCGAAGCCTTTGAACATGCCAAGGCGATTTTCGTTACAAGCATATAACAATTCACCGATCGATTCGATTTGCATCTCCTTCCAGATAGCAGAAATTTTTTTTGGACCGAGGCCTTTGATGCTTAGCATTTCGATGACACCGGAAGGTGTTTGCCCAATGAGTTCGTCGAGAGCAGAAAGTTTACCGTTCTCAATGATCTCAAGAATTTTACCTGATACAGAAGCGCCGATGCCTTTGATCGATTGAATTTGTTCGGGCGACTGTGTTGTTAACTGCTCTGGAAGTTTCTCGATGTTGAATGCTGCAGCGCCGTAGGTTCTCGATTTGAAACTGGTGTCTCCATGAATATCGAGTAGTTTGGATAGAAGAGAAAATTGATCAGCGATGAAGTAATTGTCTATGGCCATTGTGCGCGGTTGAAACTTGGCAAGATAAAAAAAGTCCCCCGCTGGGCGGAGGACTCTGTTATTTTCTGCTTAGAAAAAAGAAACTTATTTCTTTTTTGCAGCTTTCTTAGCGGCTTTCTTCTTAGGAGCTGCTTTCTTTTTTGGAGCAGCTTTTTTAGCGGCTTTTTTCTTTGTTGCCATGTTTTTGTGAATTTAACGGTTAGTAAAATAGAATTTAACTTCAGTAAAATTAAAAACTAAATCCAAACCGCCAAAAATTTTTTCACTTTTTGTGAAAAAAAACTTATGGAGCCCTCTAAGAGTATTATTGTACTGCTACGATATTAATGATTGTTTTATCAGCTTTCGTCTTCTTGAATTCAACAACACCATCCGTTAATGCAAACAATGTATAGTCTCTTCCACAACCAACATTTTTTCCTGGATGATAAACTGTACCACGTTGACGAACGATGATATTACCAGAGATAGCTGCCTGACCTCCGAAGATTTTTACACCGAGTCTTTTGCTCTGTGAATCGCGGCCGTTCTTTACACTACCTTCCCCTTTTTTATGTGCCATGGTTGATGAGTTTAAACTTTTTTAAAAACGCTTAATGGTTAAGCGATACTTGTTATTTTGATTTTCGTGTAGTGAGTACGATGACCATGCTTCTTACGAAAACCTTTTCTGCGTTTTTGTTTATAGGCGATTACTTTATCACCCTGAACTTGTGCAACGATTTCAACCATCACTTTTGCGGTGATACTGCTACCAACAGAAAGTTTTCCATCGGAATCAGTCATTAATACTTCACCAAGTTCAACGCTATCACCACTGTTACCTTCGACACGAGGAACGAAGAGGGTTTGGTCCTTTTGAACTCTAAATTGCTGGCCGGCGACTTTAATTACTGCAAACATAAATTCCAAAAATTAGGACGGCAAAGGTAACTATTTTACGCACATAGTGAAGGCTTTAGACCTTTTTTTTTATTTCCTTTTCCACGCCTGTGCAAATCTCTTTCGATCTTACCGATTATCAATCAGCATTCTTAATAGTTCTCGGCGGCATTCCGCTCTTAATGCTTCAAAATCACGGCTTTATTATAAAATGCCTAACATCGCATTATTTGGCTGTTTCTCGAATTAACGTAGGTTTGCTGCCTTATTTGGTCGAAATGAAGATTAAATCTTTCCTCGCCCGGCCTTTCGCCGGGTATATATATAAAGGTATTCGTAAAGAAATGCAGACAGCTGTGGAAGACCAGGAAAAGGTTTTCCGCGATTTACTCAAGATCGGGAAGAGCACAGAATTCGGTGCTGATCATCGATTGGCAGAGGTAAGCAAACACGAAGACTACATTCAATCGGTTCCGGTTCGGGATTACGAACAGCTCAAACCTTATATCGAGAAGATAAAAGAAGGTAAGCACAACGTTTTGTGGAAAGGCAAGCCACTTTATTTCGCAAAAACTTCCGGTACAACAAGTGGTGTAAAATATATTCCGATCTCGCGTGATTCGATTTCGAATCATATCAATACCGCACGAAACGCCTTATTATGTTATATAGCGGAATCAGGCAACACCGGGTTTACTGATGGAAAAATGATTTTTCTCTCGGGCTCACCCGTCCTCGAAAGAGTGGGTGGTATACCCACGGGCAGACTTAGCGGAATAGTTAATCACCATATACCAAACTATCTCCGTCGAAATCAATTACCGTCTTACGAAACGAATTGTATTGAAGAATGGGAAGCAAAACTGGATAAGATCATCGATGAAACGTATCAGCAGGATATGTCTCTGATCAGTGGCATTCCACCATGGATGCAAATGTATTTCGATCGTTTACTTGCAACGACTGGAAAAAGCCCCGCCGAGTTATTTCCCAATCTCTCGGTTATTGTTCACGGTGGGGTCAACTTCGAACCATACAAAGCCAAACTTCTCGGATCAATTGGAAAAAAAGTTGCTGCGATTGAAACTTATCCATCTTCGGAAGGTTTCATTGCCTTCCAGGATAGCCAGGAAGCCGAAGGATTATTATTAAATAGCAACAGCGGTATCTTCTTTGAATTCATACCCGCTGGTGAAGTTTTTGATGAAAACCCAAAGCGATTGACTTTAAGAGATGTAAAAATTGGTGAGAACTACGCCGTTGTTATTAATAATAATGCGGGCCTATGGGGTTATAATATTGGAGATACTGTCAAATTTGTTTCAACCAATCCATATCGCCTCGTTGTTACCGGCCGGATTAAACATTTTATTTCCGCATTTGGTGAACACGTGATCGGTGAAGAGGTGGAATACAGCCTGATGAAGGTTGCCGGAGAAGAAGGCATCCGTATTACAGAATTTACTGTGGCGCCGATGATCGAGCAGGGTAAGGGTCAATCGTTTCATGAATGGTTTATTGAGTTTGAGAACCCGCCAGCGAATATGCGCGGTTTCGCACTCAAAGTGGATGAGCAACTCCGTAAAAAGAATGTGTACTACGATGACCTGATAAGTGGTAATATCTTATTGCCCCTGAACATTCGCAGCGTTCGTAAGAACGGCTTTATTGACTACATGAAATCGATCGGTAAACTTGGCGGCCAAAATAAAGTGCCGCGGCTCAGCAACGATCGTAAAATTGCCGATGATCTTAATCCATGGATTGCGGATCAATCAATGTAAAATCAAATTGATAATTCTAACGATTGTATATAAATTACTCCGAATCTCACTCAGCAAATGGCAGAACAAACATCTAACCGGCATTCGACAGAAGGTGAACGCGAGAAGAAACGAATTGCTGTCTTTGGCTCTACCGGGTCGATCGGAACACAGGCACTTGCCGTGATCCGCGCAAACAGTCATCTATTTTCCGCTGAAGTACTGACAGCACAGAACAACGATGAACTGCTCGTTGAACAGGCACTTCAATTCAATCCCAACATTGTAGTAATCGGCGATGAAAAAAAATACGCTAAAGTCAAAGACGCATTAAAATCCACAAACGTAAAAGTTTTCTGTGGTGAACAGGCATTGGAAGAAGTGGCAGCAATGGATTGTTACGACATGATGCTTGCAGCTATCGTTGGGTTTGCAGGACTTCGCCCTGTGTTACAAGCCGTCGAGAATGGCAAAGTAATCGCGTTAGCAAATAAAGAAACACTGGTTGTTGCTGGTGATATTGTAATGCAGAAAGCGGTTGAGAACCGAGTGCCGATTATTCCTGTTGATTCGGAACATTCTGCGATTTTTCAATGTCTTGTTGGCGAATCACGCAATCAAATTGAGAAAGTAATTCTTACCGCATCGGGTGGCCCATTCCTTGGCAAAAAGCCGAACTTCCTCGTCAATGTTAAAAGAGATCACGCACTGCAACATCCTAACTGGACCATGGGTGCGAAAATCAGTATTGACTCTGCCACGTTAATGAATAAAGGGCTGGAGATGATTGAAGCGAAGTGGCTTTTTAATCTTCGCCCGGAGCAGGTGCAGGTTGTCGTTCATCCCCAAAGTATCATTCACAGTATGGTACAATTTGAAGATGGATCGATCAAGGCTCAGATGGGATTGCCGGATATGAAGCTGCCGATACAGTATGCGCTGGCATTTCCGCAGCGCATTCAAAATAAGTTTCCACGCTACGATTTCAGAAGGCCGGGTCAACTTACGTTCGAAGAACCGGATGTTAAGACATTCAGAAATCTGGTGCTGGCAACAGATGCATTATTCAGAGGCGGTAACACGCCTTGTGTACTTAACGCTGCAAATGAGATCGCGGTTTATGCGTTTCTACGGAATAGGATTGGGTTCCTCGATATGACAGATCTTATTGAGCGAACTATGATGCATGTGCCTTTTATAGAGAAACCCACATTGGAAGAATATTTTGAAAGCGATGCTGAGGCGCGTAATTTTGCCGCGTCCCTGATAAAGCTTTGATAAAGCCTTCGCGCTCAGCCGGCTTAAACTAAAACCTTCTTTGTTACGTTAATATATGCCGGTTTTATTTGAGTGGTTTTGCCGGCGGTCGTATTAACCGATATTTGGAACCGAATTAAACAATCAGTACAACAACAATGAGTTTATTAGCAATCGATTGGTCGATAGTAGGTATCAAGGCAGCTCAGTTAATTCTTTGTCTCTCTATTCTCGTAGTCTTACATGAGATGGGACACTTCCTTCCAGCGAAATGGTTTAAGTGCCGTGTAGAGAAATTTTACCTCTTCTTCGATCCATGGTTTTCATTAGTTAAAAAGAAAATCGGTGAAACGGAATACGGTATCGGCTGGCTTCCATTGGGAGGTTATGTGAAGATTTCAGGAATGATTGATGAAAGTATGGACAAAGATCAACTAAATCAACCTCCACAACCGTGGGAGTTCCGCAGCAAGCCGGCCTGGCAACGATTGATCATAATGATCGGTGGCGTTACAGTGAATCTTATCCTGGGTTTCCTGATTTTTGCAATGGTTCTTTACAAGTGGGGCGATGATTACCTCCCCGCAAAAAATGTGACTTATGGAATCTTTGTCGATAGTGTTGGGCAAAAAGTGGGATTACGCGATGGCGATAAAATTTTAGGAGTTGGCGGCAAACCGCTTCAACGATTTGAAACACTCAACAAAGAAATTATTCTTAACGAAGCAAAGACATTGCAGATCGAGCGTGATGGTCAATTAATGGATCTTCAAATCCCGGAAGGAACTACGCGCGGGTTGATTCGTAAAAAGGGCGAACCACTCGGAATGCCCAAGTTTCCTGCCATTATTGATTCAATCAATCCAAAAATTGCAAAATTTCTCGATGGAAAGTTGCAACCCGGAGACCAGGTAATTGGGCTGAATGGTGTGCCAACAAGATCGTTTGTTGAATTCAATTACCTGAAAAGTCGTTATAAAGATACCGCGGTCAACGTGCAGGTGCTTCGTGGGTCAGACACCGCAACGGTGCGGCTTCAATTATCGAAAGAAGGAGCTGTAGGAATGTATTGCAAGCCGATGAATTATTTCCTGAAATTCGAACACAAGAATTATGAATTTTTCGAGTCCTTTCCTGCTGGTGTAAAAAAAGGGTGGGAGACACTCGTCGCAAACGTTCAAAATTTCAAGCTGTTGTTTACTTCGAAGGAAGTGAAGGCAAGTGAATCACTTGGAAGTTTTATTAGTATCGGCGGAATGTTTGGGAGTTCGTGGGATTGGGAGCGTTTTTGGAGCATGACTGCTTTGTTGAGTATTATCCTTGCATTCATGAACATCCTTCCGATTCCGGCGCTCGATGGCGGCCATGTCATCTTTACATTGTATGAAATGATCACTGGCCGGAAACCAGGCGATAAATTCATGGAATATGCACAAATTGTCGGTATGGTGTTGTTGCTTGGACTTATGGCATATGCTTTGGGATTAGATGTATTCCGACTATTTAAGGGATAAGAATATTATAGCTGGTTTAAATATCGGCTTTGATACGATAGGGGGTGTATTGGTTTTGACAGCGTAGATCTTTGAAGGTGTAAGCATGTCGTGCGTTGGATAATTAGCACGTTAATCTGAATATTCAAAACTTCAAATGGCAATACTTCGTATGCCATGGCTGCCTAATCAGTGATTAGATAGTCATTAGGGCCGCGCGAGCAGGTTGGTCTGTTACCACGCTCCGTCGCCGACTAAAAAAAACAAAACAGGCTGCTGCAATCGAAGGCTGTGACGATTGCTTAAGACCATCCAGCTCAAGGATAATGTTGGTTTGTTGTTCCCCGGCGTTATCCCGACAATCAATGAACAAATAAACATGTAGAAAGCTTTTGGAGAATATGTTTGGACACCGGTTCGAGCCCGGTCACCTCCACGATTGCCCACCGAAATTTTTTTCGGTGGGCTTTTTTTTGGGCAGAATGGCAGGGAGCGCGCACTTATTGTTTTTTGCAGATACGCTAAATATTAGAAGCAAGTGTCGGTGGTTGTTATGCGTACATTAACAGATGTCGAAGTAAAACGTTATTTATATTTAGTGTAGCAAAGCACCCCAACTATGCCTAACACACGCTGTGTCCCCATTTTCCTTTTATTGTTTCCGATAGTATTTGGTTCTTGTGCAAAGACGGGTTCACAAAACGGTTCATGCCTCCGCAACCCAGATGCTCAGCTTGTTTTTCTACTTGAAAATTCCAATAGTAGTGGGAAGCTCCCGGTTTCGATTTGGAAAGCCGACGAAGTTGAACCTGGATATTTGTACTGCCAGGTGCCCTCCTCAAAAGAGTTTCCATACGATTCGTTGATATCAAAACTTTTTAGTGTATTGAATATTGCAGACGTTACAACCTTTGTGTCTGTTGCTACAGTTTTATACATTGACCACACTTCTTTTCAAACAAACACTATCAGCCCAGCAACGATCAAAGGCATTAGCCACTATGCTATTGCTGATCGAAAGATGACCTGTCAAGTTTACCTCTTCAATAGTGGGTCTTCCAGTCTAACTCCAATTAGTCCCTTTTTGTCTGCTGAAGTAGATGGAATTTATTTTGAAGATATTCATTCCATATCTCGAAAATTGATTGAAACCCCGGGGAAAAAAGCAACGATTTTAGTTCCTAACTACGTCGAGTTCGAAAAGCTGCTCTCCAATCCCAAAAACGAATTGCAAAAAAAGCTGCGGCAGTTGCCTGATTTCAAAAGCGGTCAATGACGAAATCGAACACACTCGGTTGAGTTGCTTCTCAAGTGTGTTTCATGGGTTACCGAACATCCTTGCATGTGAATTACCCATGTTATCTCAAACAATTTTCTGCGATGTTTGATGGACGTTCAATCTACACCCACACCTTTCAATAACTCGGTCCACCGTTGGATAAGCATTGCTTGGAATGCGGCATTGTTCGATGCTACTTTTGAATTGTCGAATCAAACCGCATACTGAATTAAAGAATCAACTCTGGATCATCTTGCGTTGAGATGACATCAAACAGTAATTTCTTATCCAAGCAAATAACAAAAATGAATCGTCTTCTTTTCTCCAAACAGTCACGGATCTTTTCCATTAGCATTTGCTTAATCCTGTTTTTCTATTTGGTTCCAAACGCTCAAAACGTTGGCATAGGCGTCGCCACACCAAGCCGAAAATTGTCTGTTAATGGATCTGTTGCGGTAGACTATGGAAATTTAAACAGCGGCTCACTTGATAGCGCGGCATTGGTGTTTGGCAATAGTAGTGGCGCTGGTATAACTGTTAAACGTACAGGAGGCGCCCCACTCAATGGGTTAACTATCTGGACGAACAATACGCCGCGATTTACGATCAATTCTATTGGGGAATTCGGAATAGGGGGCGAACCCCTGACCGGTTATCGTATGCGCATCTACGGTGATGTTTTTACAAATGGCCAAATTACCACCAGCACGGCCGTCCAGGTTGGTGATCATGTTGCCATTGGCGGTGCGGTAGACACCGATTATCGCCTTCGCATTTACGGGGGCAATGCCCGAATCAACGGTCATACGACTATCACGGGTTCAACAACTATCGGAGGTGATTTTGATCCTGAATATCGATTGCGCGTGATAGGTGGCAATTCCCGCTTTGGTGGCGATATGCATGCAACCGGCAATGCAGCGATTGGTGGCGCGGCGGATCCAAATTTTCGTTTTCGGGTATATGACGGCGATAGTCGATTTGGCGGAAATGTACAGGTGACTGGTTTGATCAACACAGCCGACCTCGGCGCCAATCAGGTCAACGCTGGAACCGTTAATTCTAATGTTGTAAACGCAGTAATCCTATCTGTCGACAACACTCTTACAATCGGCGGTAAAGGCTCCGTTCAAAGCAATGGCCCATCATCATTGCGGATGGGTTTTGATAAACAAGCTGTCGATGTACAAATTGCTGCAAATAATGGGTTCACAACGGTTGTCAACATTACCGACTTTGATGGTGACAATGATGATGTTCGTGTGCTCGTTAGTCAAATTGTTCTGAACGCAGGAAATACAATGTTTATCTCAAACGTAAATGTCAATGTTATCGGGGTTGATGCCGCTAATAATACCTGTACACTTATGATCCGTAATCTCGGTGTTGCAGCTACGCTAAAAGCTACCATCTACCTTACAACAATTGCTAAGAACTAAATTTTTATCAAATCACAAAAATTAAAAAGACATTGTTCGGTGGGCTGCTCATCATTTTACTGGCAGCAACATCCGGTTCAAAAGAATCTAACGGGACTGTGCATACACCTCTTTCCCCCGCTGTCGGATACTGGCAGGGCAGTTATACTACAACGGGCCAACTGGGCACCTCCGGTTATGCAATGCTGTTAAATAACAATGGTACCGGAAGAATCTACGACCTCGGCAATCTCGAGGACACAACCGAAGTTGTTCCTACCAAAAAAGTGGATGCAGTCTGGGTATTGACAGGGACCTCCCTTCAGACCACCTATAAGAGTGGCTTAAAAACAGTAAATACAGCATTTACTTCGATGGCCGGAACCTGGGCATTCGAAGCGTTGATAAAAGGGAATATCACGCTTAATAAAATCAACTAGTTGGAGGGGGTTTTTAGATAGGATAGCCTCAAAAGGGCTATCCACTTTTTTAAAGCATATTTATTCAAATCAAATTTCATGACTAAAGATCAAATCGTACTGATGCAGCAATCCTGGAATCGCGTATTGCCTATAAAAAATGAAGTTGGAATTATCTTTTACCGAAAATTGTTTGAAGCTGCACCGCAGGTTCGTTATTTGTTTAAAGATGACGTTTCCGCACAGGCAGGCAAACTGGTAACGATGCTTGGCTATATCGTGACTAAACTTAATCGAATGGATGAACTGCTGCCTGAAGTAAAAAAATTGGGAGAGCGGCACCAGCAATTTGGTGCCGAGCCAGCGCATTATGAATTAGTAGGTCAATGCCTGATTGCAACGCTTGAAGAAGGCCTTGGCGAAAATTGGACGCCTGAAATACGCGATGCCTGGATCACAGCCTACAATACGCTTAAGAATGTGATGATCGTCGCACAATCCTGAGCATGCGCTTGAAGTTGTCGCGGTGTTAGCTTCCTCATAGAAAAACGTGAAGTGGCGACTTTTGGTGAGTATAATTGTATCACGGGCTTAAATCATCCATCGTTAACTCTTAAGCATGCGCCATGTTTTGTTTAATAATGCCACACGCTTTCTTTAGTTAACTGATGATCAAATAGGACTAATGTCATCAAGCGACCGGGTGAAAGACAAACGCCCTGATCGTTTTCAGGCGGGCTAAGTTGTGCGTTCTTATCAACCGAACTTATCCAGAAAATTATACTTTTAATGAATTATTTGGTACTACAAACCGATTGTTCAATTAGGCCCTCGGACCATAACAACTTGTCAAAGAAGAATCGCATTTAAACCATGGCGAAGCACGCGTTTTTAAAAAGCTTAATTAGTGCGCTGGTCCTGTTAACGGGTATCGCGACAGCCCAATTGCCAGACTACCAACTCCACCGAGTACAGGAGGAGGGAGGTCTGAAGACCGCTGATGTTGTTGACATGGCAAAAGATAAAGAAGGGTTTCTGTGGATAGCGGTTCAAAGCCAGGTGCAACAATTTGATGGCCGACAGACAATACATTTTCCATTTACCGAAACTATTACCCGCCTCCTAATTGATCGATTCGATCGCAAATGGATTCTTACGCGCGCGAACATTTTTATGATGGACGACAGGGAGCGGTTTAAGATTGTTGGTATTGAAGGATCATCGCAGGCAATACCTACAGCTTTGTTTGAAACAGTTGACGGTTCTATAATAATTCTAATACAACGCAAAGCCTACCGCTTTGATGATCCGACCAACACTTTTGTACCCGTACCTAATTTTTTTCCATCACAATTAAACCCTTCCCGTTTTCATGGCAGGCAGGGTGAGAACTATTTCTTTGGAAGCAACGATTCAGTGATTTGCTATCAATCTTCATCGAAAACCATTAAAACAGCGTCAATTTCAAATATTGTGAGTGTTGTTCCGCTCAGCACAACTGAAGCCCTTGTTTCAACCTACCAGTACAAGACTTTCTACGTAAACTTTCACCAACAGGTGGTGAAAAAAATTGTCGCGAGCGATAGCAATTTCGTAATCTATCACGGCGTGAGACATGGAAACAATTCATATCTATTATCCACGAATCTCGGATTTTACCATCTTCAACTTTCATCTCTTACACTGCACACGCCAGTTCTGTATCATGATGGCCAGCCACTTGAGAATCCTGCATCAACCACACTGTTATACTCAGATCAAGGTGGAAATTTATTCATGAATAATGCAAACGGAATTTATTTGTTGTCTCAAAAAAACGGGTTCATTCGTTATTTCCGAAATTATCAATGGGGCAGCAATAAAATGCCGGCAAATGATGTGCGTGATTTTGCGGAAGATGATGAAGGTAAGATATGGATGGCTACAACAAACGGTATTGTTCGCCTCGATGTGCAAAGTGGCGCGTTAACTAATTTTGATCCGATTGATCGTCGATTAAGTCTTGACTATCCGTCTTACAGGCAGTTGTTGCATATTGGCTCGAAGCTCTTTATCGGCACGTCCGGAAACGGCGTGTGGATCTATGACAAACTAAATGGAAAAAAGCAGCGTCCTAGATTTCTTGCGGATGCAAATGAACAGCAGCAATTGAATGATTTCGAAAATTCATATATCTGGAAATTATTGCGGCTTGCTAGCGGCGATATTCTCGTTGTTGGCGGAAGTAAACTATATATCATTAACAACGTTTCTTATACTGCAAGGCAACTCCCAATGTCGTTTCGGCCCGCAATTTCCCGATCAGCTTTGCAGGACTCAGCTGGTAGAATCTGGCATGGTACCGATAAGGGCTTATTTTGTTACAATGAAAATTTTCTTTTACTTTTTAAAATCTACGATTCCTTACCTGACCGGCGTGTGGCATCGCTTTGCGAATGGACAAAGAATAAGATGTTAATCGGCTCTAAAGGTTTATTTGAGTTGATATCAGGCACATCAGGGCCAAAGGCATTTCGAAAAATAAACGCCATTCCCACTGAACGCCTAATCTATTGTATGCAACAAGATGATGAAGGATTTGTTTGGATGGGAACTGATGACGGAATATACCGGTATGATCCGCAAACAGAAAAGGCTGTATTGTTTGATGCCTCCGATCATGTACAAACCCAGGCATTCAATAGTGACGGGGCTTTTTTAAGTAGTAAAGGCCTTGTATTCATGGGTGGGAAAAATGGGATCAACTACTTTGATCCGAAATCGTATACCGCGATCACCGAAAATCTTCAACCACGCCTGCTGACATTTACTGCGCAGCTAGCCGACTCTCTCGAATCATATCCTAAAAACGTCCCATATGCAAACCGCGAGATTAACTTCAGCATCAGTGCTCCGGATTTTGTAAAACCATTTCGTATTCAATATCGTTACCGCCTACGCGAAACGGACGACTGGAATTCCACCGGGTATAATAATACAGTTCGCATCGATCAATTAGAATCGGGAAATTATAAACTGCAGGTGGCGGCCAGTTTCGATGGCATGACGTGGTTCACAAACTCAGACCCTCCGGTTTTTACAGTATTGAAACCGTGGTGGAATACAACCTGGTTTCGAATCATCGCTCTTCTCGTCGCGGCAGGAGCCTTCTGGGTTGTAAAGAATTATTTACGCCGTAAGCGTGAAGCCGCGGTAATAAAAAGAATGGTTGATTATTTCAGACAAAATGCTTCGTATCCGAGTTCGGTCGACTACATTTTGTGGGACATTGCAGGCAATTGTATATCCCGTTTAGATTTCCAGGATTGCGTGATTTATCTGCTGGATGAGAAAAGAGGCATGCTTCTACAGAAAGCAGCCTACGGAACAAAAAGCACGTCTGCTTTTGAGATTACCAATCCTATTGAGATTCCGGTCGGGAAGGGAATCACCGGCTACGTCGCTGAATCCAAAAAGCCATTAATTGTAAAAGATACTTCGATTGATTCGCGATATATAGTTGATGATCAAAAACGGTTGTCTGAAGTTGCCGTACCAATATTACATGAAGGACGCCTGATAGGTGTCATCGATGCTGAACATCCAAAGAAAAACTTTTTTACTTCCCATCATCTCAAAACTCTTCAAACGGTTGCATCGCTTTGTGCGTCACGTATTGCGACTGCTATGGCTTCGGAAGCCACGATAAAAGCAGAAGCCGAGTTGCAGCTGTTGAATGGAAAGATGCTGGAATCAAAATTTACCAATTTGCGTTTGCAGATGAATCCGCATTTCTTGTTTAATATATTGACGACGATACAGTACCTGATCGTAAGTGGACAGGTATCAAAGGCAACACATTATGTCGACGTTTTTTCAGGTTTTCTGAGGTCTCTTCTCGATCACGCAGAAGACTCTGTGGTAACACTGCACGAAGAGTTGCGGATCCTAAATCTTTACGTGGAACTTGAGTCTCTTATCTTAGATGAAACGTTCGAAGCAAAAATTGAAGTGGCTGAAGAAATTGATCAGGAAGAAGTACAGGTTCCTTTTATGCTTTTACAGCCATTTGTCGAGAACGCAATTCACCACGGATTGGTGCACAAGATCGGTGAGAAACGCTTTCGGATTGTGATCAGGGAGGAGGACGAGAATTCATTGTATTGTACAGTGGATGACAATGGAGTGGGGCGTATAGCTGCTGGACGGCGCAACGAGGAAAACTTATCTCGAGTGTTGCATCATAGTAAAGGGATACGGATAGTTGAGCAGCGCCTTGAATTGCTTCAACAAAAAACAGATAAGAAAGCATCCGTGCGATTTGAAGACCTATATAATGATGATATTCCAAGTGGTACAACTGTGCACTTGATCATTCCTTACTATTTAACGGAAGAAGTATGATAAAAGCTATGATCGTTGAAGACAAAACAGCTGCTACGGAATTGCTTCGTTGGCTCATTCGGGAAAATTGCCCGGAGATCACGTCTGTTACCTCTGCAATGTCGGTTAAGGAAGCACTTCCGCTGATGGATAATTTTTCACCAGATATTCTTTTTCTTGATATTCAGTTGCAACATGAAACAGGGTTCGACCTTCTGGCAAGGGTTAAGAAATGGAATTTTGAAGTTGTTTTTACTACCGCATTTAATGAATATGCGATCCAGGCAATTCGATTCAGTGCGCTGGATTACCTGTTGAAACCAGTCAATGGTGAAGATTTGAAGAAAGCTGTAGAAAGGTATAAGGCGAAAAAACAATTTGCTGCTGGCGGCGAAGAGTTGTATCGAAACTTTATTCGAAACATTACACAGACCGACGATAAACAGTTCACGCTTGCATTGCGTGGTGTCGGGGAGGTTCAATACGTTTCATTGCAAGATATTATTCGGTTGGAAGCTGATCGGAATTACACCAAGCTATTTTTCACAAACGGCAAAAACTTTTTAGCGTCGAAAACATTGGCCGAATATGAAAAACTTCTGCGTGAAAAGAATTTTGTGCGTGTGCACCGTTCTCATCTCGTCAATTCCAAACACATTATCAGCTACAACAAAGAAGGAATAATGATTTTGCGTGACCAGTTTGAGATTGATGTATCGCGTAGGAAAAAGGATTTTGTTTCCCGATTTATGGAGCATCGCCAAGCACAAAATCCGTGATCGTTCCTGGGAAAATCCCATCGAATGTTGAATACAGATGAAGGCCATCGACATAAGCCTATCCGTTCTCACAGCAACCGAGAAGTGTAAGCTTAGTAGCTTTTCTTTTTGATAGGACGCTATTATTTAGCAATTGCCTTTCTTATTTCATTTAAAGCGGTCGAAGATATCATGTTATTGATCATCCAGTTTTTGTCAACATGATTGAAATAAGCAATTACCAACTCTTTTTCGGGGTCGATGTAAAGAGCCTGACCTCCAAACCCACCTTTCATCATTATACCTTCCCTCGCAAAATCCCATTGGTATCCCCATTGAAATTTCTCAAAGCCAAGATCGAGTTGTGGTGCATCGAAAATTTCTTTTAATTGTGCAAAGCTGATGTTCCATTCCTTATCACGGGTAATCTGTGACTTCGTAAACAGCATTCCAAAACGTGCAAGGTCTCTCAGTGTTGTAGATAAGCCGCCATGCGCCCATGGAACAGCTTTGTTAGAAAGGCAGACATAAGCGTTGGACGACGCTCCCATAGGTTCCCATATTCTTTCAGAAACCAGTTCTGCATATGTTTTACCAGTTACACTCTCCAAAATCCATCCTAAGATGAATGTATTCATTGAGTGGTATTCTGGTTCCTGGCCGGCCGGGAGATTTCGCTTAATCGATGCAACGTAATCAAAAACGGAGGGTACTACACTATCGACAACCGGTAACACGCCCAGTGCCTCTTCGAACGAATAATATAGATGCCGGGGATTCGTAAAACCTCCCATGTTATCTGAGGTTTCAGAACCTTTCATGCCTGAGCGCATGTTTAGAATGTGTTTTACCAAAGTACCCTGCCAATCGGTATTTTTTAGTGCTGGAACATAAGTTTCAACGGGCAAGTTGACATCGATCTTTTTCTCATTTATCAATTGAGCAATGAGAGTGGAAGTAATAACCTTTGTGCAAGATTGTAAGGAATGTAAATCTTCAGGCTTCATACTGATATACCGTTCAAAAACAATATTTCCTTTATGTACTACGATAAAACTATTTATGTGTAGATTTTGCAGGTATGCCTCGAAACGAAGACTGTCTTTTCCTTTTTTTACAACAATATTTTCAATTCCCTTTAACGGCTTTTCAGTAAAGCGATAGGAGACTGCGGGTTTATTAATCACAGCGACAGGAAAAAACTCCGACATAAATCTGAAACTGTAATGCGACAAACGACCGCCAATATCCCAACGACTTTTACTGATACTGTCATGAATTGCATAGGCTTCCTTCGCCGTGTAATTCAACTGCTGTGAGGAAGCATTCAGAAAAATTCCGGTCAATAGCGCTGATAAAATAATTTTCGACATCTGCATATATCCGGGATTGAAAGTTATGTTTGTAAGAACGCTTTTTTATGAAGCGAGTCTTCAAAATATAAATTCTTTCCGAGAGTTCCAGAAATTGTGTCGATTTGTCGATCTGAATTCGCAAATTTTGTAAATCAGATTGCTCCAGCAGTTAATCGATAAGGATTGCACAGATTCAATATAATTACTAATTGCTCTGGTTTCTTCGAACGATTTTTTTCCTCACTTGTTTATAGCGCGAAGGGTTAATTGTAAGTAGCCAGTCGGGTATCAATGAATGGAATGGCAACGAGGCATTCATTTCTTTTAAAAGCATGTCTACATGATGAATCGTCCCCGGCATGGTACTCAATCCAGACGAAGCGCCGTTAGGACGGAATCTAAATCTCCATTCGAGAAAAGCTTTTCCTTCTTTAATAATTTCTGCTTGAGTCGGAGGGTTGATCCGCCCTTTCAAATATTCGCAAACCCAAAGCGCGGCAATCTCCGAAGAAAGCGGACATTGAATGGAGGAATTATAACCCACAAATGCAAGTGAAGGGACGCCCGCGGGCAGAATATGATGATACAACAGATAGTTCCCATCCTTGTCACGGAATTTCTCTTGCAGTGAGTTTGGCAGAAAAGGCAACGATTGCTTGAACCCCGTTGCGAAAATAACGAGATCGCAATTTATTTGTTCGCCGTTTCTGAGTATTACTTTCTTTCCATCGAAGTGGTCAATCTCGCTGCGTTTTGCAATAATTTCACCAGCTTTTATTTTTTGAAAGAATTGTTCCGTTTCTAAATTGATTTCGCCAAACGCCTGTGCCTGGATGCTTGCAGTTGGGATCAGATCGAGCTCGCGCAGTAATTGTTTCTTGATGATATGTCTTTCCATAAAGGACAGCATTGTTTTAGCCAAACCGATTTTATGAACAAATCGTTCGACCCGATTGTGCTGGTCTTGCGGTTTAATAAACGCCTCGCCTAAACGATTAAGCAAAAGATATTTCATATTAATGCCATTAACATAGCGCGGAATTTTCCATTTCGCATCGCGAAAAACGATATGAGCGCTCTTAGCGGTTTCTGCAGCAGCAGTAACAATATCAGTAGCTGATTTGCTGTAGCCAACAACAACGATATGTTTATTTTTAACGGAGTGCAGGGCATTAAACTGTGAGCTGTGTAAAATTTCACCACCTGCTTCCACAAACTTTTCGATGCCTCTGACAACCGGGATAGAAGGATCTGAAAACGTTCCATTACATACAATAAGAAAATCCGCTTTTTCCGTGAAGCTGCCGGCAACATTCGACCCATTGATTATCCACGAACTATCTTCCAATTTAGTTTCCTCCACCTCGTGAGCGAATTGTATCAATGGAAGCACAGCAAATTTTTCAGCGTATGCTAACAGATAGTTTTGTACCTGCTCGCCGCGCGGCCATTCGGGAAAATGTTTGGGCATCGGAAAATCTGAGAAAGCATACGTGTCTTTTGTATTCTGAGTGGTAACACCCGGATACCTTCTTGAAGAAGCCCAAACTCCGCCTAATTCTTCATTTTTTTCGAACATCATCACCTTGTATCCGTATTCAAGGCAGGTTTTTGCAGTTACGATTCCACTTAGGCCCGCCCCGATAATGGCGACCGTTTTAATATGATCCATTGTGTCGATTGTTATTATTTAAAGAGATCTATTGAAGCTTATTTCGGGGGATCCCGACGCAGGGGGACGATGTCGGTTGTGCCAGATCAATAGCAACATTGATACGGCTTATTATTCTATCACTGAATGATTTCTGTATTGTTTGTACTAAGCACGCAATTTGTTAAGCAGGAGTCGATCTATTTTTTTGAGAGAAGTTTGTAAAGCATCGCGGTGTATTGTTCCGTTGATTGTGCTCCTCCTTTGCCCAGGTCATCATATTTGTGCAATACTTTCTCTTGTTGCATTTGTTCCAGTGTTTTGCCTTCCCTTAACTTTTTTTCTATGATGCCAATCGTTTCTTTCAGCATCGTCAGGTAAGATTTCAAGTCTTGCATACTGGCTAATCTTCCATGACCAGGTACTACATATGTATCTGCAGGATAGACGGCTATTATCTTTTCAAGGGAATGAACAAGTTTCTTTACATCACCTCCGCCCTCTGCATAAACGCCCGGAAACATCTCGAAAAAAAACAAATCGCCAAGATGAAGCACCCTGGATTTTGTAAAGTAAATAAGTGCATCACTATCCGTATGGCTGTCGGGAACGTGTACCAATTGCACATCTTCCCCATTGAAATTTATCTTAATACTATCTGTAAACGAAATGGCAGGAAGCATTAATTGATTTTGTTCCGCCTCCTTTTTTTTCATCGAGAGCCTTGCTGTAATATTCTTATGCCCAATAATAATGGCACTGTGGTGGTAGTTTTCGTTTCCTTGTATATGATCGCCATGAAAATGTGTATTCAACACCATGCGTACAGGTTTGGGCGAAATTGTTTTCAACGCTGCATCAATCCGGGGTAACATTGAGGCGAACATATCGTCAACCAGCAAAATTCCGTCGGGGCCGATTGATGCAGCGACATTCCCGCCGCCAAAACCGTTTACGCATTCGAGGAAATAGACGTTGCCGGATATTCGGGTGATTTTTACGTCAACTGAATCTGCAGAATCACCCATAGAATTGCGGATACCCGGAATACTTTCATGAATTGCCCTTTTGAAAAAATTGTTTTCACCCGGAGATAACAAGAGAATGAGGAGAGCAGGTAATACTCGCATAGTGAGGTGTTGAATGAGTGTCTTAATTCAAACGTGATAGGAGAATTGAATAGACAGTTTTTTTGCCAGAGAATAGATTCCGTAAAAATTTGGGGGAGTTGTCATTGGTGACAAAGAAAGTGAACTCTGGGTTCATCGACATAGGGGATATTACCCATTTTACATGAAGTCAGGCTTCTTGCTACCTCGTTACCAGTACAGCCGCAGGCAGATTCCAGAGCACATATTATTCAATTGCGACAGATAATCGAAACCAGTTAGTCGAATAAAAGTCATGGGGTGGTACATACCAACCCCATGAGCAATTTGCAGTGACAGAAATTATTTAACCTCTTTAATCGTATCGGAGCGCAGGATGACCGAGCAGTCTCCGCCAAAGTGCAATTTGTCCGATCATACTTGCCTCCCGGTAAAGTGAAAACGAAATAAGTTCAGAATAGGTCATTTTCATTCCACCCATGTCAATTTCACTATCGAGCTTTTTGTCGTCAATTTCCGCAAGGGCTTTTCGCGCGAGTGGACTTACCCTTTGCCAGTCTTTTAAATACACATCCGAAGTTGGATAAACAGCGTCATCCTGAATTCCCTTATTATTCTCAAACAATTCGTGAGCTGTTTGCTTCAGTTCCGGATTCGTTTCCTGTATCATTGAAAACCGTTGATCAATCAACGCGCCTGTAAGCCATGCTACATGGTTTGCTTTCGTGTTGAGGCGATTCTGCATGTCTTCCTTCGATAAGTTTTCAATCGCTCTTGAAAAGAACGTAGTGTGCATATCAAATAATGGGAGCAATCCCTCGGTTCTTATACTTGCCGTATTTGCCATAATGAAATATTTTATTGATTGATACAAAGTTATTCGGGATCCGGGAGCAATAACTATGCTAATGCGACAAATAGAGGGCAAAATGCGTCATTCGGCAAGGTCGAATCTATATATGTAAGGCGGTTAAATTTTCAACATCCTTATTTCGGCCCCGCCACCTCGCCGTGAGCAATCTCAAGTCGTTTTGAGTAAATTACGTGAGTCATTAAGAATTTCATATGAAAAAATCAATACTGCTTCTCTTCGTTTTTTTTCTGTTAACAATCGCCCACGGGCAAAATGCTGGTCAATTCAGAATAACAAAACAAGCACTCCGGGATAAAATTATGGGTGGCTGGGCCGGGCAAACAATCGGCGTAACGTTTGGTGGACCCTACGAGTTTCAATTTAATGGCACTTTCATCGGAGACTATCAGCCACTGAAATGGTATGATGGGTATCTAAAGAAAACGATGCTCACTAATCCCGGTCTGTACGATGATCTCTATGTCGATCTCACTTTCGTAGATGTTTTTGAAAAATATGGGTTGAATGCTCCTGTCGATTCTTTCGCCCAGGCTTTTGCCCGATCTGGTTATGCACTGTGGCACGCGAACCAGGCCGCGAGATACAATCTCCTGTTTGGAATGTCAGCACCATTAAGCGGGCACTGGACGAATAATCCTCATGCTGATTGCATCGATTATCAAATCGAAGCAGACTTCGCGGGACTAATGTCTCCGGGTATGCCGAATGTGGCATCCGAGATCAGCGATCGTATTGGTCATATCATGAACTATGGGGATGGTTGGTACGGAGGTGTCTATATCGGTGCGATGTATTCGCTTTCCTTTCTATCAAACGATGTAAAGGTAATTGTAACGGACGCGTTGAAATCAATTCCTGAGCAAAGTGATTTTTATAAATGCATCGATGAAGTAATTCGAAATTTTAAGCGTTACCCCACAGATTGGAAACGTACCTGGTTAGAAGTGCAGCGCAATTGGGCTGATGATATTGGTTGCCCGGAAGGCGTTTTCGTTCCTTTCAATATTGATGCAAAAGTAAACGCGGCATACGTCGTGATCGGCTTGCTATATGGCAACGGCGACTTTACAAAAACATTGGAGATTACGACCAGATGCGGCCAGGATGCTGATTGTAATCCGTCGTCATCTGGTGGAATTCTTGGAACTATTCTTGGGTACAAAAAAATTCCCGCGTATTGGAAAATGGGCTTAGCAGAAGCAGAGAGCATCGATTTTAAATACACAACAATGAGCCTTGCTGATGTGTATGAAACGGGACTTGAGCATGCACTGCAAAACATTAAGCAACATGGCGGGACTGTGAATGGTGAGGAGATAATCATCAAAACTCAATCACCCGTGCCAGTCCGCCTGGAGCAAAGTTTCACGCAGCTTTTTCCGATTGAAAAGAAAACGGTAACATGGTCCGCATCGAAAGACACCCTTCGCTTTGATTTTACGGGAACCGGATTTGTTATTCGTGGAGAAACCGCTCCCTGGATGGGTCAGTCGGCGCACGTGTTTCGGACTGAACTCTGGCTAGATGGGAAATTAATTGAATCGCCCTTGCTGCCTGCAAGTTTCACGACAAGGCGTTACGAGTTGTGTTGGAAGTATGGTCTTCCCAAAGGCAAGCATAATGTAGAACTCAGAATTCTCAATCCAGTTCAAGGAGAAAATGTTAAAGCTTCCGAAGCAATCATTTACTCAGACGCTAAAGTGAATGGAATAACGATCAATCAGCATTAACTTGTATTATAATCGCGATAGCATGAAAAAAATCATTGGCGTTTTACTTTTTATTCTTTCGATTCAAGTTGTCTCCGCTCAAAAAATTACGCGATTGATCATTCGCGGTGATGATATGGGCTATTCCCATTCTGGAAATGAAGCAATCATGAAAGTTGCAAAGGATGGAATCCAGCAGTCGATTGAAATCATCGTTCCCTCCCCCTGGTTCCCTGAAGCAGTTCGCTTATTAAATGAACATCCTGATCTTGACGTCGG
>JACMLR010000564.1 GCA_014379515.1 Chitinophagaceae bacterium | reverse complement strand
CGAGATCATGCTTTTCAAAATCGCGACGCTTGAATTCGTAACGTGTACCTTCCTTCCCATGTTCGTAGCTGAGATCCTGTAAATGACATTCGCCTGCCTGATCACAGATCGGGCAATCCAGCGGATGATTGATCAGCAGCAATTCAACAACACCTGCTCGTGCATCCAATACTTTTTCGCTCGTGATATTTTTGACGATCATTCCGTCCATTACATTGGTACGGCAACTTGCTACGAGTTTCGGCATCGGCCGCGGATCGGCAGTAGAGCCTGCACTGACTTCGACGAGACAGGTGCGGCATTTACCACCACTACCTTTCAATTTGCTGTAGTAGCACATTGCAGGCGGTGTAACCTCTCCACCGATTGAGCGTGCAGCATTGAGGATCGATGTCCCCGGCTCCACGTCGATCGTGATATTATCAATCGTTACTTTAAAAAGTTTCTTTTCGTCTGCCATAGTTTAAGTCTCTATTTTTTCGCGTCGACTTTATTGCACACCTGAACATTATACCAGTACTTCACGTGGATTTGCATAGCCTGCAAGTCCATAATTCCGTTGCTGACTTTCCTGCGGATTCATTACATGCCATTCGAATTCATCGCGGAAGTGACGGATCGCAGCAGCAACCGGCCATGCAGCGGCATCACCAAGGGGACAAATAGTATTCCCTTCGATTTTGCGCTGTATATCCCACAACAAATCGATGTCACTCATCTTCCCTTTACCATATTCGATATTGTGAAGAATCTTTTCCATCCAACCCGTTCCTTCACGACATGGAGAACACTGTCCACAACTTTCGTGTCTGTAAAATCTTGCAAGAGTAAGCGTATTTCTCACAACGCACTGATCTTCGTCTAAAACAATAAAACCTCCGGAACCCATCATACTTCCCGTTGCAAATCCGCCATCACTGAGACTTTCATAAGTCATCATGCGCTTCTCCCCTTTGGCTGTTGTAAGTAAAAGGTTTGCTGGAAGAATTGGAACAGATGATCCGCCCGGAATACAAGCCTTTAATTTTTTACCATTTGGAATGCCACCACAATACTCTTCACTGTATATAAATTCTTCGACTGAAATCGTCATGTCGATTTCGTAGACGCCTGGTTTATTAATATTACCGCAGGCAGAAATCAATTTTGTACCGGTCGATTTTCCAATTCCGATTTTCGCATAGGCATCACCGCCCATATTCAATATTGGTACGACTGCTGCAAGTGTTTCAACGTTGTTAACCACTGTCGGGCAATCCCACAATCCTTTTACGGCCGGGAATGGAGGTTTGATTCGCGGGTTCCCACGTTTACCTTCGAGCGATTCCAGCAATGCTGTTTCTTCTCCGCAGATATAAGCGCCAGCACCGCGCTGTACATAAATCTGGCAATCGAATCCTGTACCTAAAATATTCTTACCTAAAAAACCATTTGTATTTGCTTCCGCGATTGCTTCTTCGAGTATATCGACAATCCATGAATATTCTCCACGGATATATATATAAGTCCGATTGCTTCCGAGTGCAAATGAAGAGATGATCAATCCTTCGATCAACAAATGCGGAAGAAATTCCATGAGGTAGCGATCCTTAAATGTGCCCGGTTCACTTTCGTCTGCATTGCATACGAGGTAACGCGGAACACCTTCGGGTTTTGCGAGAAAACTCCATTTCATTCCCGCAGGAAAACCGGCACCGCCACGGCCACGCAGCCCGCTCTTTTTGACTTCTTCCACGATATCCGCTGGTGCCATTTTAAAGGCTTTCTCCGCTGCAGCATAACCGCCTTCACGGCGATACACTTCGTATCCGCGAATACCAGGAATATGTACTTTGTCAATTAGTATCTTCTTACCCATAATATTTTCTTACGTTTCTCCGATCAACTTATTCTTCGATTCCTGCAGCTTTCTGCTTCTTGCGGAACGCTCGCAGAAGGATGAAGTCTACCAACCTGATCAAAATCGCTGCGAGCAAAAGAATGATCGCGATCCAGCCAAATATGAACACCAATTCAGGTTTTTCTGCCCAGCCCATCAGGATCCTTGCAATTAAGAAAGCGAGTCCTGGATAGTACAGCAGCTGGGAGATCAATTTCAGCTTTGCGTTTTTCATCTTCAAATGTTGATTTACTCACTAAATTCAAAAAATTACAACTTCGTGCTTTGCCTGGAAATCAATTTCCAACTACCATTCTCATTCACCCAAAGTTGCAACACAAACAACTTCAAGTTGAAATTATTGCCGTTCACATTTCCCTCTGCATTCAATTTTTCTTTTACGGTTGCGTAAGGTAAATGCATTTCAATTGCAGTGGATAGTGGTTCTATTTTCTGATAAACCAGGTATCCGCTTGCCATATCAGCAATAACGCTTGCGGCCGACTGTACCCATCCATTTGAATGACCGAACGCAAGAGCAGGATGCAGCAATGATTTGACGGCTGACGAATCCTTTTTCTGCAGTCCGGCTTCCAGCTGGCGAACAGCTTTGAGAACCGCGCTTGTGTCGTTCTGCGATAAGCAGGCCAACGATATAAAGAACGAAAAAACAAGTATCAACAATTTCATAGAGCGTTCCGTTAATTATTCATGGAAGAATTTTTCCGGCACTCTTCTATTATTGCGTCGCATTTTTCTTTTGTCAGATGTTCACGATAGTTTTTTCCTAATTGCATCATCGGTGCATACCCACATGCCCCAAGGCATTCTACTGTTTTCAATGTAAACAACCCATCGGCGGATGTTTGGCCGGGCTTGATATTGAGTTTCTCACCGATGTACGCGATAATATCATCGCTTCCATTCAACATACAGGGACCAGTATGACAAACCTCAAACATGTACTTTCCCACGGGTTTCAGGTTATACATGCTATAGAAAGTTGCCACTTCATACACTTCGATCGGTTCGAGTTTGAGAAGGCTTGCAACATAATCCATCGTTGCAGAACTCAGCCAGCCACCGAATTCCTGCTGTGCTAAGTGCAGCACGGGAATCACAGCACTTTTCTGTTTCCCTTCCGGATAAAATTCAATTATCCGTTGCACTTCTTTCATTTTATCACTCGAAAACTCGACCATAGCGATTTGATATTTTAGCAACGTTCTTTAAGTACTAACCGTCCATTTCACCGGCAATCAGGTTGAGTGAACTCAACACGATAATTGCATCACTCAGCATACTACCTTTCACCAGTTCCTCATATGCCTGGTAATAAATAAAACAGGGGCGACGGAAATGTAAACGATAAGGTGTACGTCCGCCATCACTGATCAAATAAAAACCAAGTTCACCATTACCGCCTTCCACAGAAAAATATAATTCTCCTGGTGGTATATCGACTTCGCCCATCACTATTTTAAAATGCCAGATGAGCGCTTCCATTTTCGTGTAAACGTCTTTCTTCTCGGGCAAATAGTAAGAAGGAACATCTGCATGAAAAACTTCAGATTCGGCGCCTTTGAATTCCTGCACTTTTTTATAAGCCTGTTCAATTATTTTAAGACTCTCCCACATTTCATCGTTACGTACAAGATATCGATCGTAACAATCGCCGGTTTTCCCTACGGGGATTTTGAAATCAAAATCTTCGTATGAAGAATAAGGAGAATGAACGCGAACATCATAATCGACACCAGCTGCGCGAAGGTTTGGGCCGGTGAAGCCATAATTCAATGCACGTTCAGGGCTTATCGGACCGACGCCGATTGTGCGCTCCATGAAGATGCGATTCCGTGAAAACAGGTTTTCAAATTCACGAAGTACGCGCGGATATTCTTTAAGAAATTTTTCCAGTTTTTCGAAAGCGAGTGGTGTGAAGTTGCGCTCGAGGCCACCGATTCGGCCGATGTT
>JACMLR010000563.1 GCA_014379515.1 Chitinophagaceae bacterium | reverse complement strand
TTTATGGGGATCAATTGCAGCTATACTTGTTCCATTGACGACATCTTCTTTGCCCCCGATTAGTATAATGGGATGATTGATGAGAGTGCATAGCTCTATCAACTTATGCAGAGGCAGTTTTTTAGTATTGAGAGCGGCGCCGATCACAACAGCTATATAGCCCGCAAGATGCGATGTTGGAATATCGCTCTCCTTTACCTTCTCATTTTCCGGGATAAAGTGATCCAGCCCTGCAAGATCGTTTTTGACTCCAAACGACGCAACCGTTTCCATGTACCGATCTACGATATGGACAGCCGGCATACGATTAATCTTAAGAGCCGTGAGTAACCATTTTTGAATATTGAGTTTATTAAAGGAAAAACTCTTTTTACCTAGTGCCCGTTTAACTTTTAACGTGCGAATATTGTGATGAAGATCGATTACATAGTCGTAATCCTCCTGCTGAAGCTTTTGAATTGCTTCATCAAGATCGTTATTGACGTAATGTATTTTGTCGATGTAAGGATTCGGTTCAAGTATTGGTTTGAAAGCAGACTTGGTGAGATAATGAACTTCGGCAGTAACAAGTTGCTTTTTGAGACAGCGAACAACCGGCGTGGTAAGAACGATATCGCCAATTGATGAAAAACGGATAATCAGGAATTTCATTCGGTAAAAATAATCGTTAATCGGCTTGAGTCACACTTGTTCTTATCGTGAATGGTTGTGATCGGTTCAGAATTATTTTTCGAGATAATTGAGGTCTTTATGAAACGTCTCTCTGGTAAAGGCGGCAGCAATTAATGTTATTACCATAACGATGATGGCAGTATAGATACCCCCATTTACGTATCCGACACCGTCCATGCCGCGCAACCATTTAAAAAGCGGGAGAATGAAGATTGCGAGCATACCACGCACCATATTTGGAATCGTTGTTGCAGCAGTAGCGCGAAGATTTGTACCAAATTGTTCGGCACCCATCGTTACAAATATTGCCCAGAAACCGGTACCAAAACCAAGGCCTGCGCATATCCAGTACATTTTTGATGCGGAACCATCCCATTGAATCGTAAAGAACAGCACCATGAAAATGATGGTGATCGCATAAAATATATACAACGCAATTTTCCTGCTCTTCAACCACTGACTTACAAAACCGATGGCGATATCTCCCAGTGAAATTGCTGCATAGGCGTACATGATGCTCTTCCCAGGGTCAATCGGTTCTTTGATTCCAAACAGTTTCCCGAACTCATTTGAAAACGTGACAAGTACACCGATAACAAACCAGGTTGGAAGCCCAATCAATATCCCACATAAATATCGCTTGAAACGATCTGCATTTGTAAACAACATGAAAAAATTACCCCGCGATACTTCCAACTTCTTCACATCTTTAAACATGCTCGATTCAAAGACAGATATGCGAAGGATCAATAAAAGTAAACCGAGACCGCCGCCGATAAAATAACAGGTTCGCCAATCGAAATTTTCTTTCATGATGAAAGCGACAACAGCGCCGGTTAGCCCGATTCCGGCTACCATCGATGTTGCGAGTCCGCGCTTTTCCTTTGGCGTTAGTTCCGATACAAGCGTGATTCCTGCGCCGAGTTCACCGGCGAGGCCGAGACCAGCAATGAAACGAATCCATTTGTACTGATCGACTGTTTCGACAAAACCGTTGGCAATATTGGCAACGGAATAAAGTATAATTGAACCGAATAAAACACTGAGACGTCCCCGCTTATCACCAATAACGCCGGCAATGATTCCACCGATAAGCAATCCCCACATCTGCCATTGAAAAATCGCTTCGCCATCGGTTAAAACCTGCTCTTCAGAGAGACCAAATGAGCGAAGGCTGGGTAAACGGATGATCCCAAACAATAACAAATCGTAGATATCGACGAAGTAGCCCAGTGCAGCAACAATAACGGCAATGCTGAAAATGGAACGGGGCTTTTGCACGGTCATCGGCAATTAGTTTTTTGGAAGAATTTCTTCTTTTTCTATGTCGACCACCGGTTTCTTAGCAAAGAAAAGTTTCCAAATTACCGGGATGGTTGTAATTACAATGATTATTATAGCGATCATTTCAATATGATCTTTCAGGCTGTATCCGAATTTGCGAAGGACCCATGATTGAAGAAAGAAGCCGCCCATCATCATGGACGCAACCCAACATATGCTGCCGAGGATGTTGTAAAACATAAATGTTCCGCGTTCCATTCTTACGACACCCGCAACAATTGGTGCAAAGGTCCGGATGATCGGAAGAAACTTGGCAGCAAAGATGGTCCCTTTGCCATAATGATCATAGAAGCCTTTTGCCCGGATCAGGTGCTTTTTCTTAAAGAGCCAGGTATCCTTACGCTCAAAAAGAAGAGGTCCTGTTTTCCGGCCGAACCAATAGCCTACCATATTACCGACAACTGACGCGATCATCACCATAATCATGATAATGCTCCAATGCACATCAAAAAATTCGGCCGACAAATCGTTCATATAAATACCGGCAGCAAAAAGGAGAGAATCTCCCGGGAAAAGAAAACCAATGAACAAGCCGGTTTCGGCAAACACAACGAGCAGAAGAACATACAGGCCACCGTTATTAATAATCCACTCAATAAACTGCTGAACAAATCCCTTATCCATCTCTATTCCTAATTTAATTTTTTATCAATGTGCTAGTGAGTAATTGCTGGCTCGGAAATCGGCTCAGTAAGTTCCCCTTCCCATTTGCTTACGACTGCTGTTGCAATACTATTACCTACAACATTTGTTGCACTACGTCCCATATCAAGCAGCGGATCGATCCCTAACAATAACGCAAGGCCAGCCTCAGGAATATCGAAAGTAGCAAGTGTACCTGCAATAACGACGAGCGATGCGCGCGGAACTCCCGCAATACCTTTACTCGTCAACATAAGAACAAGTAACATGCTTATTTGTGTGCCAACGTCCAGATGTATATTATACGACTGTGCAATGAACAAAGAAGCGAAAGTCATATACATCATACTCCCATCAAGGTTAAACGAATAACCGAGCGGAAGCACGAAAGTTACAATCTTATCCTTACAACCGAAACGTTCGAGCTCAACCATCGTTTTTGGATATGCGGCTTCGCTGCTCGAGGTACTGAAAGCCAACAGAATTGGCTCTTTAATCCGACGAATTAAATCAAAAATTCGGCGCCCGATAAATGCCGAGCCGGCTGCAATTAAGAGCAGCCAGAGAATCACCAATCCAAGATAAAACTCCCCGATAAAGATGGAATACGTGGTCAGGATTCCAAGGCCTTGCTTTGCGATGATAGCAGTCATCGCCCCAAAAACCGCAACAGGAGCAAAGTTCATCACGTAGCCTGTAACCTTTAATATTATATGTGCAAGTGCATCAAAAGCTTTGATGATTTTTTGGCCGGGTTCTCCAATCGCAGCTGTTGCAACTCCAAAGAATAGGGAGAATACTACGATCTGAAGAATTTCATTTTTTGCCATAGCATCAATCACACTGGCCGGAAATACATGGTACAGAAATTCTCTAAGCGTAATGGCTGCCCGGGCGACACCGGTTTCGGTACCCTTATCTGGTAAGGGAAGATGCATTGCAATGCCTGGTTCGAAAAAGTTTACGAGAATCATACCCAGTGTAAGACTGAGAAGTGATGCGGAGATAAACCAGAGCATTGTTTTTCCGCCAATACGTCCGACGGCTTTCATATCACCAAGTTTCGCTACACCAACAACGAGCGTAAAAAAAACGAGTGGGGCAACGATCATTTTTATTAATCGAAGGAATACATCCGCTAACAATGCAAACGGATCGGTTTTACTATCGCGTTTTGCGAGAGATTCTTTCTTGACTTTTGTTTGCGCTACGCGATCTGCAACCAGTTGCTTGTATGATGGACTCGTTGTATCCGTAGTGGTGACAAGGGCAGAATTGATTTGGTTGATACGAACATCTGCGGCAGCGATCGCCTTATTTTCTTCTTTCA
>JACMLR010000051.1 GCA_014379515.1 Chitinophagaceae bacterium | reverse complement strand
TTATAAAATGTGATAATTAGTCCCGCAGCAAGCGGGGATGCAGATCGCTAATGTTCTGCGGTGAGTATTTCTAAACTGCTGGTTTTGCTATTGGTTTTCATCGTAGAAGCGAAGCATTTGCACATTTGCTAATTTGCACATTTGCACATTAGTTTACATTTGCCTTATGTATTTCGAACAGGACATTCAATCTGCATTACAAACCCTTCGTTCCGGCGGTATTATACTTTATCCCACCGATACTATTTGGGGAATTGGATGTGATGCTACTAATGAAGTGGCCGTTCGGAAAATTTTTGAACTGAAACAAAGACCCGATAACAAGAGTATGATTGTATTATTGGCAGCTGAACGGGATCTTCTTCAGTATATTTCTGCTCCCGACATGGAAGTATTTCAATATCTCGATACTGTTTTAAAACCCACCACTGTTATTTACGAAGGTGCAATTGGCCTGGCCGATAATCTTATTGGTCCTGACAGCAGTATTGGTATACGCATGGTGAAAGACGAATTTTGCAGACATCTTATTAAACGACTGGGCAAACCCATTGTATCCACGTCGGCAAATCTATCCGGGCAACAATCGCCTCAATCCTTTAGTGAAATTGATCAGATAATTAGAGATGGCGTGGATTACCAGGTTCAATGGCGCCAGGAAGAAATCATACCCCAACAACCCTCTTCGATTGTTAAATGGAACAAAGATGCGAGTGTTACTATTATTCGCCCCTGACAAGTTCCGGTCGTGAGTTTTGTTTAGTTACCGGTAAGGCGATAAGACGGAAAGGAGTTGTGATTGCTATTATTTTGATATCGGATTTGTTTCGATTCAGAAACTCGATTCAGAAACTCGAATCAGAAATCACAAATCAGAAATCACAAATCCTTCCCGTAGTTTTGCCGCGCATGCAAAAGATTCTCGTAATACAAACAGCTTTTATCGGTGATGTGGTACTTGCAACCGGTCTCATTGAAAAGTTGCACCAGCATTACCCTGCTGCCCAAATTGATTTTTTGCTGCGAAAGGGGAATGAAGGGTTACTCACCAATCATCCTTACCTGAACGAAGTATTAATATGGGTAAAGAAGGAAAATAAACTGATCAATCTTTTCAAAACACTCCGGAAAATCCGCAGCAAACGCTACGACGCAGTGATCAATGTACAACGCTTTGCTGCTACAGGCATCCTAACCGCTTTCTCGGGAGCCAAATGGAGGATAGGATTTGATAAAAACCCATTGAGTTTCCTGTTTACAAAAAAAGTTAAACACGTAATCAGTACAGCCAATCATCCTTTACATGAAATTGACCGCAACCAGCAACTAATTGCTGATATAACCGATGCTAAACCGGCAAAACCGCGTTTATATCCTTCGGAGAAAGATTATGAAATAGTAGCAACGCTTAAAAAGCGCCCCTATATTGTAGTGGCACCGGCTTCTGTATGGTTCACCAAACAATATCCAGCCGATAAATGGATTGAATTCATCTGTAAAGTATCGATACAGACTCATGTTTATTTAATTGGAGCACCGTCCGATAAAGCGCTCTGCGATAATATTCGTAGTCGAACCGCTCATCCTTTCGTAGAGAATTTATGCGGACGATATGATTTTCTGCAATCAGCCGCACTTCAGAAGGATGCATTGATGAATTACGTGAACGATTCCGCTCCGATGCATTTCGCTTCTGCTGTCAATGCCCCGGTTACTGCAGTGTATTGTTCTACTATTCCATCTTTCGGATTCGGACCTTTATCAGATAATAGTTTTATTGTTGAAATTAAAGAACCTCTCGAATGCCGTCCCTGCGGATTACATGGACTAAAAACATGTCCGCTTGGGCATTTTAATTGTGCGTTTAAGATAGAGGATAGTCAATTGTTGGAGACTCTCAAGTAAGTAATGTGCAAATATGCAAATGTGCAGATGAGCAAATGCTTCAGGGCAAAATTCAAAATTGAGTAACATTTTGTCTTTACCCGAGGTGATAGAATTACAGCATTTGCACATTTGCTAATCTGCACATTTGCACATTATTCCTTCTTATTTTTGCCTGAATGGATATCCGCTGCACCGAAAAGGAATTATTTGTCTTTAAGAAAGTCGCTCATGCGGCAGCTCAATTAGGACTGCCCTGTTATATCATTGGTGGATTTGTCCGGGATAAAATTCTGGGCCGACCCACTAAGGATGCTGATATTGTTTGTGTAGGAGATGGTATTGCACTTGCTCATAAGGTGGCGGAAGCTTTTCATCCCAAACCAGCAGTTGCATACTTTAAAACTTTTGGCACTGCCCAAATTAAACTTGATGATTGGGAGATTGAATTTGTAGGCGCCCGCAAAGAAAGTTATCAATACCATTCGCGCAACCCCGAAGTAACACCTGGTAGTTTGGAGGACGATCAGAAACGTAGGGATTTTACAATCAATGCGCTTGCTATCAGTTTGAATGAATCCGATTACGGAAAACTCATCGATCCGTTTAATGGTATTGCTGATCTGGAAAAAAAGATTCTTCAAACGCCGCTGGATCCAGTTCAAACTTTTTGTGATGATCCCTTGCGGATGATGCGGGCGATTCGCTTTGCATCGCAATTGAATTTTTCCATCGAAGCAAAGGCCTTCCAGGCTATCAAAGATAATACACTCCGGATCCGGATTATTACACAGGAGAGGGTCACTGAAGAACTCAATAAAATTCTCATGAGTGAAAAGCCTTCTGTAGGTTTTGATCTTTTATATAAAACTGGGTTATTGCATATTATTTTCCCATTACTGGTGGATTTGGCAGGTGCGGAATATAAAGATGGAGTAGGGCATAAGGA
>JACMLR010000562.1 GCA_014379515.1 Chitinophagaceae bacterium | reverse complement strand
TAAGCCGTTCGTAGAACTGTCGTGACTTTCAACTGTGTCGTTGGTGATTAATTCTGGCAAGATCTTATTAGCGAGTTGTTTGCCTAATTCTACACCCCATTGATCAAAACTGTATATGTTCCAAATAACACCCTGTACAAAGATTTTATGTTCATAAAAAGCGATCATTTGTCCCAGCGTAAATGGCGTCAGTTCTTTAATGAGAAAAGAATTTGTCGGTCGGTTGCCCCCAAATACTTTAAACGGGACAAGCTCGTCAAATTCGGTCTCCTTTTTGCCTGCGGCGAGAAACTCGCTGTGCACGTCGTCAGTCGTTTTTCCATTCATCAAAGCTTCCGTCTGCGCAAAGAAATTTGATAAAAGTTTTGGATGGTGATCACCAACGGGGTTATGACTAATTGCTGTTGCAATGAAATCGCATGGTATGAGAACAGTACCCTGGTGAATTAATTGGTAGAACGCATGTTGACCGTTTGTACCCGGTTCCCCCCAAATTACCGGACCGGTAGAGTAGGTGACGGGCTTGCCATTTCTATCCACACTTTTGCCATTGCTTTCCATATTGCCTTGCTGAAAATAAGCTGCAAAGCGATGGAGATATTGATCATAGGGTAAGATCGCTTCGCTTTGAGTTCCGAAAAAATTAGTATACCAAACACCGATAAGGGCCATTAACACGGGAATGTTTTTTTCGAATGCTTGTGTGCGAAAATGCTGATCACTTCTATGAGCCCCTTCAAGTAATTGCTTAAAGTTGCTGTAGCCGATCGTTAATGCAATGGATAAACCAATTGCACTCCATAGTGAGTAACGACCACCGACCCAATCCCAAAACTCAAACATATTTGCTTCGTCAATTCCAAACCTGACAACTTCTTTTGTATTGGTAGATAGGGCAACAAAATGTTTGGCAACATGTTCTTCTTTCTTTGCAGCGTTTAGAAACCAGTCGCGCGCAGTTAATGCATTGGTCATTGTTTCCTGCGTTGTGAATGTCTTGGAGGCGACAAGAAAAAGTGTTTCTTCCGGGTTAAGATGTTTTAATGTTTCTGTCATGTGTGTTCCGTCCACATTAGAAACGTAATGGGTTTGTATACCCGCAATCCAATATGGCTTTAAAGCTTCGGTTACCATGTACGGCCCCAGGTCACTTCCTCCAATACCGATATTTACAATGTGTTTGACTTTTTTTCCTGTGTACCCTGTCCAGGAACCACTATGTACCTTATTACAGAAAGTCTCCATTTGAGTCAGTACTTTTTGTACAGCGGGCATTACGTCGTTACCATCAGAATGAAATGGTTGGTTACTGGAATTCCGCAAGGCAACATGTAATACTGACCTGTTTTCGGTAGTATTTATTTTTTCGCCACTGAACATCGCTTCAATTGCCTGAGGCAATTTGCATTGACGGGCGAGAGCGGTTAAAAGCTCAAGCGACTTGTCATTTATTAGGTTTTTGGCAAAATCTGCGAGGATATCACCGTCGGTAAAGGAGTAACGTTTGAATCTCGATTTGTCCTCCTTAAACAGATCCCGAATAAGCGTACGCTTCATTTCAAGAGAATGTTCAGCCAATTCTTTCCACGCTTTTGTTTCGCTTGGATTTACCGATGGTAGCATATAATAAGAAATTGCGGGCAAATTACTAAATGATCTCCTCAATTTTTATCGCCGTGTAAGAGCTTTCTTCTATTTATTTGAAAAAAGACTGTAGTACGCTTGTATATGAACTTTTGCACTTCTATTTTGCCCTTCGTTCATTTCGATATCCGTAGAAAACCGCTAAAACAAAAATCACACCCTCTATGAAAATTTTTACCCTGAGCGCATTTCTTTTAGTTGCAATTGTTTCTTCTTCCTTCTCGAATTCCATCACTGCTTCCCCTTTTGGTGTTGTGCTGAAAAGTTTCAACGCTACTACCGATGGTAAAGTAACCCACGTAAGTTGGGATTTCGGAGATATGGAACAAGAGGTAACATGCCTCCTGGAGAGAAGTGAGGATGGTAGCGCATTCTCTGCCGTTGAATCATTTCTGGTTAAACAAGGATTTAGCGGAGTAATGAACTTCACTGATAAAAAAGTTGCACCAGGGCAGTTCTATTACCGGTTGCATGTCGTGAAGCTTGGATTTATTCCGTTCCGTTCACACGTTGTTTCCATTCGGATTACAAAAGAGAATGACGAAAATGTTGCAACTGAATACCGGGTTGTAAATCCATTCAGGGAGCAGGTAACAATCAACGGAAAATTTAAAACTGGCTTATTGAAGGTTGAAGTTTCAGGCATGGACGGTCGAGTTCGTTTCAGAAAAACGATTCAATCAATTCCAAATTCGGAATCCATCACATTTGCCGCAGAGAACCTTGTCAAAGGAACCTACATTGTTCGCGTAAGTGAACTAAAGGGTGATAAAAGCTCGTTGATTATGACAAAATGCATTATCAAGAACGCAGAATAAAAAATTAATGAGATTAATAGAAAAAGGGCATCGTTTGATGTCCTTTTTTATTTCCTACATCTTATCAATACAATGCTGAGTATACGAAACCATTTCGGGTCTTATATCGAGGTGAAGAACTAACCGAACCTGGGTCGCGGACATTGCTATCGCAAGAATTTGCTTTGCTTTTAGTTTCTCTACAACTTGTTTGGCAGTGAACGGCGCTCTCACTTCAAAAATTACAATGTTGGTTTCGACAGGAATTACCTGCGCGCAAAAATCTTTTTTTGAAACCGCATCGGCAAGTTGCTTTGCATGAGCGTGATCTTCTGCGAGGCGATGAACATGATTTTTCAACGCATAAATTCCAGTCGCAGCCATATAGCCAGCTTGCCGCATTCCACCACCGAATACTTTGCGGATTCGCCTGGCCTTACGAATGAAATCGCTAGGGCCGATCAGCATGCTTCCTATTGGACAACCGAGGCCCTTATTAAGGCAAACAGAAATGCTGTGAAATACTTTTCCATATTCAATTGGTGACTCCTTTCTTGCTACCAGCGCGTTAAATAGTCGTGCTCCATCAAGATGTAGTTTCAGTTTGTTTTCATCTACTACTTTACGAATCTTGTTGATTTCTTCAAGTTGATAGCAACTTCCGCCACCGCGATTCGCGGTATTCTCCAGGCAAACCAGTGTGCTTGTAGGTTTATGTACGTCATCCGGATTAATAGCGTCGCTTACCTGCGCGGCAGTGAATTTTCCGTTATTTCCATCGATCAGTTTTACCTGGCAGCCGGCATTAAACGCAATACCGCCAGCTTCATACAAATACACATGAGCCATTTTATCGCAAATCACTTCCTCGCCTGCGTTTGTATGGACTTTGATTGCAATTTGATTGCTCATTGTACCTGTTGGGCAATAAATGGCTGCTTCCATACCAAAAAGTTCAGCAGTCATTTTTTCAAGTTCGTTCACAGTCGGATCTTCAACAAATACGTCATCGCCTGTTATTGCTTTTCGCATAGCATCGATCATGCCGGCAGTTGGTTGTGTTATTGTATCTGATCTGAGATCTACTAACATATTAGAAAATTATTGGTAAGCTGATAAGGTTGTCCAGTTGGCGGGCGCTTGGGAATGTTAGTTATACTCTTCTATTCCCGATACCAGGTGGTTATAATCGACAAACAATTCTTCCCCTGGTTCGATATCGCGCAATGCTTCAAAATTCTCGCCGTCATTGATTGAAAGGATATTTGGTTCTGCTGAATGATTAAGGTAATTGACAAGATCCATTACTTTAAAGCCATAATCCGGAACGAAATAATGCTTCTCATCAAACAGGCAATATGTTTCGATCAGATTCCTTGAGTGTGCAGGCAAAGCTTCAACATCCGAAATTGGAATTTCAATCCATTCGCCGATGTTCTTAGAAAAAATGTTTTTGCATCCCTTTGGAAT
>JACMLR010000561.1 GCA_014379515.1 Chitinophagaceae bacterium | reverse complement strand
ATAAATCTCACCCCCACTCCCAAATCTCCAAAATTGCTCAGGCTTGTTCCAATGGAAAAACCATTTGTGGTAGATTCGGTGCCGGTAGCATCTTCTGTTTTCGAAGTTGAGTATTGAATATAAGCAAGGTTGTTAAACACGGCTTCAATATGCAATTTGTTCGTTACTGCGTATGATATGCCTGGATAAAAATTTGCTTCAACACCAAAATCTTTTTGTTCGTAACTGGCCATCGGACTCGTTTTATTGTCTACTTCGTGATTTCTGTAAAAGCCCCCGAGTTTTCCCTGTCCAAACAAATAGAAACCTTTTCCCAGTGTTTTGTATTGACGAATGAAGACGCCGGCACCAAAACCTGTTTGTTCTGTGTCGTAAAAATTGTTTTCGTTTTTACCGCTTTGAAATGACAATTCGCCACCAACAATAAAATTGTCGCGAACAGCTTTACCTATGGCAGGTGAGAAAACAAAACTGTTGTTTTTTAAATCGGGTCCAACAGGTTGATCGGTTTTTGACACGCTGGCGCTGATTGTGCCACCAAGAAACGTGGAGCCTTTTTTGATTTGAGAATTTGCAACGAAAGCTAAAATTGAAAATGCGGACGCGAGTAAAAACTGTTTTTTCATAAATGTCGTTTTGTGTGGAGCAAATATGAAAAGCAAAAAGGAAATAAAACATAAGTGTTATTTCCTTTAACATCGAATTGTCTTTAACAAATTATACTACGCGATCGCTTCCAAAGTAAGAATGTAATGACTTTGGTAATAGAATGCCATCGATGGTTTGATTGTTTTCTAAGACAGACGCAAGAATACGCGGAAGTGCAAGCGAACTTCCATTAAGTGAATGTAGCAACTGTGTTTTGCCGTTAGCATCTTTGTAGCGAGCTTTCATTCGATTGGTTTGATAAGTCTCAAAATTGCTTACCGAACTTACTTCAAGCCATTTTTGCTGAGCGGTGCTATACACTTCAAAATCGTATGTGAGTGCAGAAGTGAATCCCATATCACCGCCGCAAAGTTTTAAAATGCGATAGGGGAGTTCAAGTGACTGTAATAGTCGCTCAACATGTGCAACCATTTCTTCCAACACATCATAACTCTGTGCAGGGTTCACCAATTGAACAAGTTCAACTTTGTCGAATTGATGCAAGCGATTCAATCCACGCACATCTTTTCCATAACTGCCAGCTTCACGGCGAAAGCAAGGAGTGTAGGCGGTAATTTTTACCGGTAGCTCGGCTTCTTTCAAAATCGTATCCCTGTAGATATTTGTTATTGGCACTTCTGCAGTTGGAATCAGGTAAAAATTGTCTTCTGTTGCATGATACATTTGACCTTCTTTATCGGGAAGCTGGCCCGTTCCGTATGCGGAAGCTTCATTCACCATGAATGGTGGTAAATATTCAATATAACCCGCCGCCGTATTGAAATCCAGAAAATACTGGATCATTGAGCGTTGCAGCTTTGCACCTTTATTGATATAGACTGGAAAGCCACTGCCAGTTATTTTGTTTCCTAATTCGAAATCAATCAGGTTGTATTTTTTTGCAAGATCCCAATGTGGAACTGCGCCGGCATGCAACGATGGTTTTTCACCACCTTCTTTAACAACGATATTTTCTTCCGGCGTTTTTCCCGGTGGCACCTTTTCGGATGGAAGATTTGGTAAGAGGTATAAAATTGCCTCAATGTTTTTTTCTGCCTCGGTCAATTTTTCCGGGGTTTGCTGCTGCTTCCATTCCGCTACATCTAATTTCTTTTTTTCGGCTTCCTCCTTTAGGCCTTTGCCCATTAGTTGACCGATTTCTTTAGATGAGGCATTGATCTTTGCCTGGAGTTCATCAAGCTCATGCTGGTATTCTTTGCGTTTATCATCCCAACGCAACAATTCATCAACGAGCTCTGGTTGCTTGAAATTTTTTAAGGCAAGTCGCTGCCTGACCAATTCTGTATTCTGCCTGATAAACCCCACTTGTAACATCGTTCTGAAATTTTCGCAAAGGTAACGTATGGACGAAGAAAATGCTAAACGAGGTTATGACGCGAATTGTATTCCATCAATGTTTCTGTTCGATTTTTTCTGTTCCCACTGGTTATCTTTGCGAAATGCAAATGCAGGATGATTTACAAAGCCGTTGGTGGGCACTTGAAGCAAAAATGATTGAGCGGTTTGGCAAGAAGCCGGATGTCGAAACTGTTTTATTCCTGGTTGGTATCCAGGAATTCGGCGGATCGGCTGAAAAATTTACTAAAGAACAAAAGCAAGACCTGATGCATATTGCTGTCTGTTCTTTGCTCATGGCAAGCGGATACTACGAAATCGAAGGCTATGATACTGACAACTGGCCGCATTTCCGTCAATTGAAATCGCTGCCAGTAATGGATGCAATTCAACAGGAGAATTTTTTGAAAGATCATATCCTGATGTACTTCAGCAATCACGAATTTTGAGCGTCTCAAACCCATAAAACTGTTCAATGAAGCAGATCTTGTATTTTGTTCTCCTCGCGTCAATGGTAACTGCATGCAATCCAAAACTTGGAAATGGTCTGCGCAAAAAAGATTTGAGAAAAGATGTGTTGATCCGAACTACAAAAGGAGATATCGTTGTGCGATTGTCCGATTCAACGCCATTACACCGAGACAATTTTTTGAAGTTGGCGAAAACTCATTATTACGATAGCATCTTGTTTCATCGCGTTATCCAAAACTTCATGATCCAGGCCGGTGATCCGGATAGCAAAAACGCAGCGAAAGGCATTGGACTTGGGAATGGCGGTCCTTCACAAAATGTACCCGCGGAAATCAAGACAAGTTTCTTTCATAAAAAAGGAGTGTTGGCTGCTGCCCGTAAGGGCGATGATGTTAATCCCGATCGCGCCAGCAGCGGAAGTCAATTCTACATTGTGAAAGGACGCATTCATACAGATGCAAGCCTCGACTCGATACAAACCTATCGTCTCAAAGGGAAAAAAATTCCAACTGCGCATCGTGAAGTTTATAAAACAGTAGGTGGTACGCCGCACCTTGATCAGAGTTATACTATTTTCGGTGAAGTTGTTAGCGGGCTTTCAATTGTCGATAGCATTGCTGCTGTACCAACAAGCAAGGGCCCCGACCGTGACCGACCAATCGAGAACGTTCGAATCATTCAAACCAAACTTATCAAGCGAAAGAACTAAGCGGTTCGCTATTAGAAGCGTCGGCCATTTATTCTGGAAACTTTGCGTTTTTCATCATGTTTTCCTAATCTTTGCAGCCTAAATACACAAGTATGAATTTTCCGGAGAATCTGCGCTATACAAAAGAACATGAGTGGGTGAAGGTTGATGGCAATACTGCTACGATCGGGATCACTGAGTTCGCGCAACGCGAATTAGGTGATATCGTTTACGTAGAAATTGAGACTGTCGGAAAATCGCTCGAAGCTGAAGCGGTATTCGGAACGGTAGAAGCAGTGAAAACAGTGTCGGACCTTTTCCTGCCTGTTGCTGCAACAGTTGACGAAGTCAATGCTGTGTTGAACACATCTCCTGAATTGGTGAACACGGATCCTTACGGTGAGGGCTGGATGGTGAAAGTAACCCTAACCAATCCGTCAGATGTTGACACTTTGATGGATGCAGCCGCTTACCAGAATCTGGTAGGGGCATAAAACCAAAATAAACCGTCTTTCGTATCTAACAGAGTAGCATAACACCACTCTTTTTAATTACTTTGGGCCTTTCTTTCAGAGAAATACTTGGGAACTACCGTAACATATAATGAACCAGACCTGGTATCGTTGCTAAAAAGCAGGGACGATCATGCTTTTGCATATCTCTATGATAACTATTCCGGAGCTTTATATGGCATCATTCTCCAGATCGTTAATAATGCTGAACTCTCGAACGATGTGCTTCAGGAAGTCTTTATCAATATTTGGCGAAAAATTGAAACGTACGACAGCTCTAAAGGGAGATTGTACACCTGGATGCTGAATATTGCACGCAATGCCTCTATCGATACACTGCGTTCAAAAAGCTACCAGAACAGTCAGAAAAACCAGTCATTGCCAGAGAACGTAGATGGAATAGTTGGCGCATCAGCATCACAACCGAACCCTGATTTGCTTGGATTACGAAAAATGTTGGGAAAACTGAAGGACGATCAGCGGGTACTCATTGAACTGGCTTATTTTAAAGGTTACACGCACGAGGAGATATCACAGATAGAAGAGATACCGTTAGGCACCGTTAAGACTCGAATTAGAAATGCATTAATGCAGTTAAGAAGTATATTAAAGTGAACATTCAGGAATACATATCAAGTGGAATCGTAGAAAGCTATGTGTTGGGACTGGTTACAGATCAGGAACGCACAGAGTTCGAGCGGTTGTGTGCTGCTCACACAGAAGTTCGCGCAGCTCGCGAATCATTTGAAGTATCACTGGAACAGGTATCCATGGCCGGTGCTGTTCAACCTCCACGTCAATTGCGCACCAAGATCATGTCTGAACTCAAGATCGATACGGAAAGGACAGGAACGTTGCGCGCGATTCCATCAACAGATTCTTCTGCAACCGTTCGCGATGAAGTCCCTGTTGTTCGAATGAACAAAGGCTTGCGTTATCTTGCTGCAGCTTCAGTTGTTCTTTTGATCGGCAGCATCGCAATGAATATTTATTTCTTCAATCAGTATAAATCCTCCGATTCAAAATACCAATCTTTGTTAGCCGTAAATACTGAACTGGCTCAAAATCAAAAAGCACTTCAAACTTCAAACAGCGAATACGAATCAACCTTGCAGATGCTCAAGGATCCTGCAATGGCGATTATCAAAATGGCAGGTAACGCGGTTCCTACAAGCCCGGACCCATCAAGCATGGCAACCGTCTATTGGGATACGCGCTCTAAAGACGTTTTCATTCTTGTCAATAAAATGCCTGCACCAGCCACCGATAAGCAGTACCAGCTTTGGGCAATCGTAGATGGTGTTCCCGTTGATGCCGGAGTATTCGATATCGCCGGTAAACCGGTAATTAAAATGAAGAACATCCAACGCGCCCAGGCTTTCGCAGTTACCCTCGAAAAAAGAGGCGGTAGCGCAACTCCATCGAAAGACATGTACGTACTGGGCAAAGTGTCCTAGTCTACCTTTTCCAATTCACGCTACCTTTATTTTTTGATTTATCTTTCGCCGGTTATGGCGCTTACCACCTTATTGAAAAGATTAGGAAGAAAATTTTACTTCCCGCTTGGATGGACAGTTTTTACAATCGTTCTTTTATGCCTCCCCGGAAAGGCCATACCCGGGTTGGGGTTATTCGGCATCAAGCACATCGACAAACTTGTCCATATTTTTCTTTTCGGGGGCTTTGTTTTGTTCTGGTCGATTTGGATCTCCCATCGAATCACTGCGTCATCCAGCCGGTCCCTGCTGGTAATTTTTATTACGATCATCAGCATCAAAATTGGAATTGTACTTGAGTTTGTGCAGGATGCATACATCCCACTCCGGTCGTTCGACGTCTGGGATATTTGGGCTGATGCTTTTGGTTCTGTGATGGTTATGCTGTACTTGATTCTGCGTGGAGAACGGTCGGAAATTTTGAATCGATTGCCGGGAGTTGAGGGAAAAAAGTAAGCCCCTGTAGAAACAGGGGCTGTAACCAAAACTAACTGCTTATGAGAAAATTGACTGCTTTAAATAATGTTTGTAAGAACGTTCTAAACCATATAACGCAAAACAAATGCCATTAGTGTGATTTGCGCGGTTAAAGAAGGTTTAAAGGTCCTGGGAATATCTTAAGAGCTCTTGTAATCTTATATACGCAAAGTAAATGCCCATCGTTCGTATGAACGCTCCCGCTGACGGAAATTTCGAATAGATTAACATTTGGGGGAATGGTTGAATGTCGAAGGTCGTGTAGAGAATACAGGATACAGAATACAGAATAAAGAATACAGAATGAATACAGGCGTTTGTGGGGCATGTGTTGTTTCGTCTGGAACTCAACTCTAAAATAGATAGATGCAAATGTTGTTCTGGATCTGCGAGCCACGAAGTGGCGTCGTCTGATAGCCCGGGGTTCAACCCCGGGTAGGTGGCCGCCAAAATGTTACAGCCCTGAACGGGCGCAATCTTTTTTTGAATATGAAATATCAAAAGTTGAGGATTGAATTCAGGATTCAGGAGACAGGAGACCGAATCCCTTCAGCAGCGAGAATTAAAATATTCGTTGTTTATCAATTATTTGAGACAAAATAACACATGCCCCACAAACGCCTGTATTCATTCTGTCTCCTGTATTCTGTATTCT
>JACMLR010000560.1 GCA_014379515.1 Chitinophagaceae bacterium | reverse complement strand
TATAAAAAGTCAGCACGTATCGTTGGGGAAGTACTCGGTAAATATCACCCGCACGGAGATAAATCAGTTTATGATACGATGGTTCGTATGGCCCAGGATTGGAGCATGCGTTATTTGTTGGTTGATGGACAAGGTAACTTCGGTAGCCAGGATGGTGATGGGCCTGCTGCAATGCGTTATACCGAGGTGCGCCTGCACCGGCTTGCGGAAAGCATGCTCATGGATATCGAAAAGGAAACCGTCGATTTCCAGTTTAATTTTGACGACTCCCTGAAGGAACCAACCGTTCTTCCTTCACGTATACCGCAGCTGCTGATCAATGGCTCAAGCGGAATCGCCGTTGGAATGGCCACTAACATGATGCCGCATAACCTCACAGAGGTTATCAACGGTTGCATCGCATATATCGATAACCGCGAGATCACGATTGATGAATTGATGCAACACGTACAGGCACCTGATTTTCCAACCGGCGGAACCATCTACGGAATGGAAGGCGTAAAAGCCGCCATGCATTTCGGCCGTGGTAGGGTAGTGCTTCGCGGAAAAATCAGAATAGACATCAAGGCCAGCGGTCGCGAACAAATTGTCATCACCGAAGTTCCTTACCAGGTTAACCGCGACATGCTTTGTGATCGAATCGGTCAACTCGTCAATGAGAAAGTAATTGAAGGCATTGCGCATATTAATAATGAATCGAACAAGAAAGAAGGAACGAGGATTGTCGTCGACTTGAAAAGAGATGCGATTGCAAACGTAGTTATCAATCAGCTTTATAAACACACGGAACTCCAGACCTCTTACGGTATAAATAACGTGGCCCTTGTAAAAGGCAGACCACGTACATTAAACGTGAAGGATATGATTTCGGAGTTCGTTGAATTCCGCCACGAAGTCATCGTTCGTCGTACTCAATTCGAACTTAAAGAAGCAGAGAAAAAAGCCCATATTCTCCAGGGATATCTCATCGCCCTTGATCATCTCGATGAAGTCATTGCACTTATTCGTTCATCGGCCACACCGGATCTTGCTCGTGAAAAACTGATCAACGCGGGTTGGGGATTAGATGAGATCCAGGCAAAAGCCATTCTCGAACTCCGTCTCCAGCGCCTTACCGGTATGGAACGCGATAAGATCAAACAGGAATTTGATGAGCTGATGCTTTTAATTACAAGTTTAAAAGAATTACTTGCGAATGAGCCGATGCGGTATGATGTTATCAAAAAAGAACTCCTTGACGTTCGCGATCGATTTGGCGACACGCGCAAGACAGAGATCACCTATCTCGATGATGAAGTAAAAATTAAAGATCTTATTAAAGAAGAGGATGTTGTTATCACCATCTCACACCTCGGTTATATAAAACGAACTTCTGCAACTGAATTCCGCCAACAAAGAAGGGGAGGTCGTGGTACCATTGGAGGTCGCACCCGTGAAGAAGATTGGATCGATCACCTCTTTGTTGCTTCGACTCACCATAGCATGCTTTTTTTCACCGAGAAAGGACGCTGTTACTGGATGAACGTGTACGAAATTCCGGAAGGAGAAAAAGGAAGTAAAGGTCGCGCCATTCAAAACCTGATTCAATTGTCGCCCGACGACAAGGTCCGTGCGATTATCGATGTGAAAGATTTGAAAGACGAAGAATTTGTCAATAAACATAACATCGTTCTTTGTACCAAGAAGGGAATTATCAAAAAAACAGAATTGGCCGACTTCAGTCGTCCTCGTCTGACCGGTGTCAATGCCATCACGATTCTTGAAGGGGATGAGTTACTCGAAGCAAAAATGACTGATGGAAATTGCGAGATCATGATGGCCGTTAAATCAGGTCGCGCCATTCGTTTCCCGGAATCTAAAGTTCGTCCCACCGGCCGTGGCGCAATCGGCGTTGCAGGGATTGAAGTGGATGAAGGTGGCGACGAAGTTGTAGGCATGATTTGTGTAAAGTTGGAAGAGCAGTCATCAAAAACAGTGTTAGTAGTTAGTGAAAATGGATATGGTAAGCGAACTGCAATAGAAGATTATCGGATAACGAACCGCGGCGGAAAAGGAGTGAAGACAATCAGCGTGACAGAAAAAACCGGGTCACTTGTCGGAATACTCGACGTTACTGAAAAAGAAGATCTGATGATCACCTGCAAAAGTGGAGTCACGATTCGGATGCCGGTAAATGGAATTAGTGAACAGGGTCGGGCAACACAAGGCGTTAAACTAATCCGCCTCGATGATTCAGATGCGATTGCTGCTATTACACAGCTGGATGAACTTCCGGAAGTAGTCTTGCCAATTGCAACGGAACCCGGGCCAGATGGCGAAGTGACAAACGAAGAACCGTTAAAAACGGATGACGAAGCAACCGGAGAGGGGACAGAAGCATCTTGAAACTGGTATTCCTAAAAAATTTTTAACCTCACGGGTTTCACCTTCAATAAATAACAGCAAATGAAAAAAGTACTTCTTGTTGTAGCGATTGCTTTAGCTGGCTTTGGACTTCAAGCCCAGAAAGCTCTAGACAAAACCAAAGACCTTCTTGAAAAGAAGAAATTTGCCGACGCAAAAACAGAGATTGATAACTACCTCGCGGTAGAAAAGAATCAGAACTCTTCGGAGGCCTGGTACCTCAAAGGAAAAGTGTATGCGGCAATGTCGCTTGATTCAACGCAGCGGGCAACATCACTTGCAAGCAGAGATGCAGCGTTTGAATCATTGAAAAAATACATTGCACTTGAGAAAACAAAAGATTCTGCAAAAAGACATCTCGCATTATTAATGGATAACAACGGCCCGGTGGTTGATGTTTATCGTGGTTATTCCGCCGACGGTGCGAGCTACTACAATTCAAATAATTTCAACGACGCGTATACATCTTTTGCGAAAACGCTCGATGTATTTGATTTTATCAGTGCCAACAAATTGTTGCCCGTATCTTTTGATACCACAACAATTCTGTATGCAGGTATCTCTGCCGAGAAAGCAAACAAACCTGATAATGCAGCCACTTACTATGGCATGATAGCCGAAAAGAAAATCAACAGTGATGGTTTCGTTGAGATTTACAAATGGCTCGCCGATTATTATGGTAAGAAAGGTGATATGACGAATGCTGCTAAATTCACGCAGCTCGGTCGTGAAGTATTTCCGAAAGATCAATTTTGGGATGCGTATGACCTTGATATCGTTCGTGAGAAAGGAACAAAAGAAGAACTGTTCAAACGTTACGAGCAGGTTATTGCAAACAATCCTACCAATCATCTTTTTGTTTACAACTACGCCGTTGAACTCTACCAGTTAGGCTACAACCAGGATATCAAACAACGCCCGGCTAATTCGAAAGAATTAATTTCGAAATCTGCAGAGCAGTTGAAAAAAGTTATCGAGTTGAAACCAGATTATCCAAATGCACACCTGGTACTCGGACAGTTGTATTATAATGAAGGGGTAGATATAATCAATGTGAACAAGGAAATTCGTCCACCAAGTGGTGGAAAATTGAAGCCTGATGAATTGAAGAAGAAGGATGAATTGCGTAAGGAAACGGCTGCAAAATTTGACCTGGCATTACCATACTTTGAAAAAGTTGACCAGATTCTTGGTAGTCAGGGAAAATTGAAAATGGAAGACAAGACAAATCTGAAAGATACATATGATTTGATCATCATGATCTATGAGAACAGGCAGAACAAAGAAAAAGCGGAAGAGTATACAGTGAAGTTTAATGAGGTTGATAAGAAGCACTAAGACCTTGTGATAGATATTGGAAAGGGGTTCGCGTTTGCGAATCCCTTTTTTTGTTGGGTGAGGGAGGACGCGATCCGCCGCGGCGGAAATACAGGGATGAACGCGAATAACAGCCAAGACACCCTGCAACGGACGACTAGTCAAATCTGCAAGATGCATGTGAATTGATCTTCTCCATTTTTGTTTGGGTGAGCTTGGAGAGGGATGAACGCGAATAACAGCCAAAACAGAGTTACGATAAGAATTGGGTGATTTTTAATTGGAACGTAAAGAATGTCAGGGTACCAGGATTCTTTAATAGTATCAGCCCGGATCCGCAGCCTAGCATTTTCTTTACAGGTTTCGAAGCGCATTTAACATAGAATGTCCTTATCGGAATTTTTCGCGTAAGCAATTTCGTTATCATTGACTTTGTTTCGGGTTGGGATTTTAAAAAC
>JACMLR010000559.1 GCA_014379515.1 Chitinophagaceae bacterium | reverse complement strand
GTGAATGGCTTGCATGATCACGTTTCCGAGCATGAGGATCTTGTTGCCCTGGCCAATAGCAAAGGTCTTGAAATTATTGATGTTCGGAAGCTCAAGAAATTCAACGACCTGCATTTCTGGAGTGGAAAAATAAAGGAAGTGAAGTGTCCGAAGATTGCTGTACTGGGAACAGACTGCGCATTGGGCAAAAGAACTACAACAAGAATTTTAGTGGAGGCTATGCGCAAGGCTGGCTATAAAGCCGAAATGATTTATACCGGGCAAACCGGCTGGATGCAGGGCGCGAAATATGGTTTCATTTTCGATTCAACATTAAATGATTTTATTTCAGGTGAGATGGAGCATGCGATCCATACCTGTTACACAGAGGCAAAGCCTGATATAATATTTATTGAAGGCCAATCATCGTTACGTAATCCAAGTGGCCCTGCAGGGGCGGAGTGGATCGTATCGGCTGATGCAACGGCAGTAGTTCTGCAACATAATCCTGCTCGCAAGCAATACAAGGATATGGAGTACTATCCTGCCTACATTGCTCAACCAAAAGAAGAAATTGAACTTATAAAAACGTATGGCGCGCCAACGGCTGCAATTACTTTAAATACAGCCAAGATGACAACTGACGAAGCGCGTAAGATCGCCAATCAATACGAAAAGGAATTTGGTATTCCTACAATCCTTCCGCTGGAAGACGGTGTTGAAAGATTGATCCCTTTGTTTGAAAAAATGATTAAAGAATCCACGTTATGAAAATTAAAAATATTAAAGTCTGGAATGCTGACCTGGAGAATACAAAGCCTTACACCATTGCTTTTAAAACGGTGGATACGGTTCGCAATGCTTTTGTAGAAATCACCTTGGAGAATGGTGTAACCGGAATTGGTTCCGGAAACCCAAGCGAATATGTAACGGGTGAAAACCTTACGCAAACGATAGACGCATTACAGGAAAAAAATCTTGAATTTTTAGTGGGCCGCGATATCCGTGAAGTGAACCAGCTATTGTTTGAGGTGCTGCAAAAATTTCCAAAGAATCCTGCAGCGCGCGCAGCACTGGACATTGCACTATACGATACACTTACGATACATTTAGGAATCCCACTTGTTCAGTATTTAGGTCAAAAAATCAAATCCCTTCCAACATCCAATACGATCGGAATAAAAAATGTTGAAGAGACGTTAAAAGAAGCTAAAGAATATCAGCAGAAAGGATTTAAGATCTTAAAAGTGAAGCTTGGCAAAGACCCCGCAGAGGATATTGAGCGAATGGTAAAATTGCGGGAGCAATTTGGGAAAAGCATGATTATTCGTATTGATGCAAACCAAGGATACTCATCCCAACAAACAATCGATTTTTATAATCGTACAAAAGACCTTGATATTGAATTGATTGAACAACCGCTACCAGCAAAATCAATTGATGAGATGAAAGCATTACCGGATGAAATAAAGCGAAAAATAGCTGCAGACGAAGCTCTTTTGTCACCTGCGGATGCGCTGCGATTAGTCACGCCACCTTTTGCCTGCGGCATCTTTAATATTAAACTGATGAAATGTGGAGGGATTAATCAGGCGTTGAAGATTGCAGACCTTGCGCTGCATGGAAAAGTTGATCTGTTCTGGGGTTGTAATGACGAAAGTATTGTGAGTATAACGGGCGCACTACATGCAGCCTTTGCATGTTCCAACACAAAATATATTGATCTCGATGGAAGCCTCGACCTGGGAAGAGATGAGGTGACAGGCGGATTTATTCTAAAAGACGGAATTATGTATTGTTCAGATAAGCCCGGATTAGGCCTTGAAAGGATAAGCTGAATTCTGTAACCACCCGCGGCAGTAAACCGTAAGAGTATAAAACCAAACCTTACTACTATGCCCAAATTTACTGTTATTTTTTGCGCATTTCTTTTTTGTGTGACCTGGATCACCTCCTCAGCCCAGATTTCTGATGAAGAGGGTGTTAAGCAGGCCGTCATGAATTATTTAGATGGCGGTACCTATGGCGATACTGTGAAGTTGAATAAGGCTTTTCATACATCCGCATCCATGAAGTATATCGACAATAAAACCGGTGAATATCGTGACGTACCGATTTCAGAATTTCTGAATCGCGCAAAAGCCAATGTCGGTAAGACAAGCAATCGTAAAACGAAAATTGTTTACACCACCATTTCAGGTACAGCGGCACAAGCCCGACTGGAAATTGACGGAGGCACTTATGTTTTTCATGATTACATGAACTTGTTGAAAATTAAAGGGGAGTGGAAAATCGTGAGCAAAATTTTCTGGCGGGAGGATAAACCCGCTGCAAGCAAATAAAAAAAGCCCCGGGAACCACCCCGGGGCATCAACCAAACCCCTCAACCTACCCGTCCCGAGGGAACCCCGGAAACGGATATTTTCTTAAACCAATTATATAACGACAGGCTCCTGATTTAAGTTCTCAAATACAAAATCAGTTTCATTTTTCAGGTCAATAAAAATTATTGAATCTTTATTCACCTTACCGGACAATATTTGTTTCGACAATTCGTTTAACAGTTCACGCTGCAAAACTCTTTTCAGTGGCCTTGCGCCAAATTGCGGATCGTAACCCAATTTTGATAACCGCTCGCGTGCCGCTTCAGAAATTTCGATTTTCACTCCGGCTTCATCCAACCGTTTGCGGATCAGGTTAACCTGAATGTCTACGATCTTGCGGATGTCTTTCAGACTTAGCGGCCGGAACATGATGATCTCATCAATCCGGTTAACGAACTCGGGCCGTACAGTTTTCCGAAGTATATCCATTACCTCATCTTTAGTTGTCTCCAGCACTTCGAAATAATTTTCATCAGTAATCTTTTCGAAATTTTCCTGGATCAAATGCGCACCAATGTTGGTGGTCATGATAATGATCGTGTTCTTGAAATTTGCGACACGTCCTTTATTATCCGTTAGACGTCCATCATCCAGTACTTGAAGTAAAATATTGAATACATCCGGATGTGCTTTTTCAATTTCATCGAGCAGGATTACAGAATATGGTTTTCTCCGAACGGCCTCTGTTAACTGACCACCTTCATCGTAGCCAACGTATCCGGGAGGCGCACCAATCAAACGGCTAACACTATGACGCTCCTGGTACTCGCTCATGTCGATACGCACCATTGAATTCTCATCATTGAAGAGGTAATCCGCCAGCGCTTTTGATAATTCAGTTTTACCAACCCCGGTTGTTCCCATAAAAATGAACGAACCAATCGGACGCTTCGGATCCTGCAATCCCGCACGACTTCTGCGAACGGCATCACTTAAGGCCTGGATCGCTTCTTCCTGGCCGGCAACACGTTTGCCTAATTCTTCCTCCAGGTTCAAAAGCTTTTCGCGATCGCTTTGCAGCATTTTGGATACGGGAATCCCGGTCCATTTTGCAACAATTTCTGCAATATCTTCGCTATCAACTTCTTCTTTCAGCAAGGACTTTTCACCCTGCATTTCTTTTATCTGATTCTGAAACTCATTCAGCAATTTCTCAGCTTCGGTGATTTTGCCGTACCGGATCTCCGCTACTTTACCGTAATCACCGGCTTTCTCAGCTTGTTCAGCTTCAAATTTCAGCTTGTCAATATTTTCTTTTCCTTTTTGGATCCCGTGAACAACGGCTTTCTCGCCTTCCCATTTTGCTTTCAGGGAATTACGTTCCTCCGAGAGTTCAGCAATTTCTTTGCTCAATACACTTTCCTTGCCTTTGTCTTTTTCCCTGCGGATCGCTTCACGCTCGATCTCTAACTGCATGATCTTGCGATTCAATTCATCCAACTCTTCAGGCAATGAATCCATCTCCAACCGAAGTTTTGCCGCAGCTTCATCCATTAAGTCGATTGCCTTATCCGGCAAAAACCTGTCACTAATGTAGCGGCTTGACAATTCAACTGCAGAGATTACTGCGTCATCCTTGATGCGAACACCGTGATGAAGTTCATACTTGTCTTTTATCCCGCGAAGAATGGAGATTGAATCTTCAACGGAAGGTTCATCGACCATTACGGACTGAAACCTTCGCTCCAAGGCCTTGTCTTTTTCGATATATTTTTGATACTCCTTTAACGTTGTTGCACCAATCGCATGCAGTTCACCTCTGGCCAATGCTGGCTTCAGTAAATTGGCAGCATCCATCGCGCCCTCGCCACCACCGGCTCCGATCAAGGTATGGATTTCATCAATGAACAAAATGATCTGACCGTTGGAATCAGTTACTTCCTTGATAACCGCTTTCAGGCGTTCTTCAAACTCGCCTTTATACTTAGCACCTGCTACAAGCAAGCCCATATCCAACGATACCAATATTTTACTTTTAAGATTTTCAGGCACGTCACCATCAACGATGCGTTGCGCCATACCCTCTACAATAGCAGTTTTACCAACTCCAGGTTCTCCTAAAAGAATTGGATTGTTTTTAGTTCTGCGAGATAGAATTTGCAGTACGCGCCTAATCTCTTCATCGCGACCAATAACCGGATCGATCTTTCCTTTTTTAGCAAGGTCATTCAGGTTTTTAGAATATCGCTCAAGAGATTTGTATTTGGCTTCCGCATTCTGATCAGTAACAGTTGAACCGCCTCGCAATTCTTTTATTGCTTTTAATAATCCGGAACGGTCAAAGCCTGCATCTTTCATAATCGAAGATACCTTGTCTTTCGTTACAAGAAGTGCTATCAGTAAGTGCTCAACTGAAACGTATTCGTCTTTCAGTTCCCGCAGTTCTTTTTCTGCATTTTGCAGCACCATGTTCGTTGTTCCGGATAAATAAGGCTGTTGTCCCGATACGTGGGGATAAGAATTCAGGATTTCCTCAAGCTTAGTTTTGAGGATCGTCTCGTTTACGTTCAGCTTTTTAAAAACATAGTTAGAAACATTCTCATCGGTTTCTAAAATAGCCTTCAGTAAATGCCCGGGTTCAATGGCCTGCTGCTGTTTGCTCGTAACTATCTCAGCCGACTTTTGTAACGCTTCCTGAGATTTTATCGTAAATTTTTCGAAGTTCATAATATTGTCTCCACTGCTGTTGTTAACAAAACACAATCCAGTATTGTTAAAGTCCGTGAATCAGAAATTTTGACATTTATTTTGATAGATTTATCTAACAAACGGCCATTCTGGCCTAGAAGATGCCAAAACGCGGAGCACAAGGGTCAAAGCAATTTCCCCACTCACTAATTGTTGAGGTAGCGTGGGAAGTTTGTAACCAAGTGGGAGGAATTTACACGGTTATCCGTTCTAAGGCACCCAGTATGGTTCATAATGCTCCGGGCAATTATTGCCTGGTAGGCCCGTATCTCAATAAGAACATACAAGCGGAACTTGAGCCGCTGGATGATTCACAGGATATTTTCGGCCAGGCTGCTGCATCACTTCGCAAGAGGGGATTTGATGTACAGTATGCACAATGGTTGATCACGGGCAAACCCCGGGTTGTGTTGCTGAATCCAAACGCAATACAGGACAAAACATTGAATGTTGTTAAATATTTGCTGTGGAAAAATCATGCAGTAGGAACGCCTACGCAGCATGCGTTAATTGATCAGGTAGTTGCGTTCAGCTATCTCGCTAAATTATTTTTCGATGAATTGGTAAATCTTTCCGATAAAAAGCAACCGATCATTGGGCACTTCCATGAATGGATGGCTGGGCTGCCGATTCTGGATATTAAAAGGGAAAAGATGCCGGTGAAAACTATTTTCACAACGCACGCCACGCAACTGGGCCGACACCTGGCGATCAACTCACCGCTATTTTATGCACACCTTCCTTTTTTCAAGTGGCAGGATGAGGCAAAACGTTTTGGGATAGAATCGGAAACACAGATTGAATTTGCTTGCGCACAAAATGCCAATCTTCTCACCACGGTTAGTGAAGTTACTGCGCGTGAGTGCAAACACTTGCTAAAACGCAAGCC
>JACMLR010000558.1 GCA_014379515.1 Chitinophagaceae bacterium | reverse complement strand
GTTGCCTGGTTGATAAGCTTTACGAGTTTGTTCTTATAATGTGAGAAAATCACATTGGTTTTCCAACTGAAATCTTTTGTATTGAAGTTTGTACTGTTAACGCTGATATCGATCCCGGTGTTAGTCATTTCACCAACGTTACCGATTGGAGCTTTCAAATCGTTCCACTGATCTCCTACTCCGATCAATGCAGGGCCAGTACTAAACAACAACATATCGGTTGTTGTCTTTTTATATACATCGATATTGAAATCGATACGACCGTTCAACAATCCTGCATCCAAACCAATGTTCGATGTAATAACTGTTTCCCAGCTAAGATTTGGATTCGGAATACCATTGATGAAGTTGGTTGATGCCGTACCAACCTGTCCGAAACCAACCGGCCCAGGCCAGAATGTTACGCCGGCAGTATAAGGCGGACGTTGTGCACCACCAGGAAGATTTTGATTACCAACAGCACCATAACCAACTCTTAGTTTCATGTAGTTAAATACATGGCTGAAACTTTCAGCAAATGCCTCGTTAGAAATTGTCCAGCCAGCAGAAGCGCCTGGAAAATAACCCCACTTGTTATTCGGACCGAAACTAGACGAACCATCAGCTCTGTAGCTGAGGTTAAGTGAATACTTATTATCAAACGTGTAACTACCACGAACGAAATAAGATTCCATCGCCCAATCGCTTTTACCACCATTTAATTCCCAGGTAAGCTTATCGGTGCCACCAGAGTTTAAATCGAGAATATTATTCTGGAGGTCAACTTTTTTACCAGCAATCGCCTCATAAAATGAATACTGAGCTTCATGACCGGCAGTGACAGAAACACCATGACGACCATAACTTTTATTAAAGTTTAAATAATTGCGGAGCGCCCAGTAATGACTATTGCTGCGATTATCAAACAACTGAGCCTGCAGTGAAGTTGGCCCGATATTTCCAGCACGTTGAAACGCTGTATTGTTTTGCAAACCGATTGTGTACGCAACTTCATTGCGAAGAGAAAAACCATAAGGCAATAGCAGGTCGGCATAAATATTACCGAAAGCCTGGGTGTTGACGGTTTTGTTACCGCGGTAATTTGCGCGTGCTACGGGATTGTCCTGTCCATACTGAAATCCGCCGATTGTATTACCACCGCCCCAGGTTCCATCGAGATTCTTCACTGGTACTAACGGGTTTTGAATTGCACCCCACCAGATCGTACCTTCTGCAGCATCGGCAAGAGTTACATTTTGTGAACTGCGTGATATGTTGCTGCTTACCCCAACTTTCAACCAGCTTTTAAGTTGATGATCGAGGCTAAAACGCGTTGACAAACGTTCGAAATCAGAGCCTACCAGGATACCATCTTGATTGAGGTAATTGAGCGATAAATAATAATTCGTTTTATCCTTTCCACCGGAGAAACTCAATTGGTGATTCATGATGCTTCCTTTACGAAAGATCGCATCTTGCCAATCGGTGCCGCGACCGAGAACAGATGGATCTTTAAATTCAGCTGAAGGAATGCGACCAAGAATTGGTGCCACTTCATTTTGATATTGAGCAAACTCCCGGAGGTCCATCAAATCAAGTTTCTTTATTACTTCTTGCTGACCGTAATAAAAATCGTAGTTGATTTTACCCTCACCAGTTTTTCCTTTTTTGGTAGTGATGATGATCACGCCGTTTGCGGCTTGTGAACCGTAGATCGCCTGCGCCGATGCATCTTTCAACACGTCGATCGACTCGATATCATTCGGATTGAGCGTAGACATAACGCTGTTACCCGTTTGACCATTCGAGCCTCCCAGGCCTGCATAGCCGGAATTTGAAATAGTATTACTGAAAAATGGAACACCATCGATTACAATCAACGGATCATTACTGTTAATAGTCGTTACCCCACGGACACGTATGGAAACGCCTCCGCCAGGTTGACCACTATTATTTGTGACCGTTACCCCGGCAACCTTTCCTTGCAGCGCCTGATCGATACCAGAAACCGGAAGGTCTTTCAGGTCTTTTGCATTTACAGACGAAATAGATGAAGTGATGTCGGCACGCTGTTTAGTTCCATACCCGATAACGACCACCTCATTCAATTTCGAATCGGAAACGTCGAGCGTGATTAATAAAGAAGCTTTGTTATCGATCGAGATCTCTCGCGGCTTCATTCCAACGAATGAAACAACGAGCGTTTGCGTTGCCTGAGGAACGGAAATTTTAAATGTTCCGTTCGCATCTGTCAACACAGCGGCTTTCGATCCTTTGACTGACACTGAAGCTTTTTGAAGAGGTCCACCATTTTGATCGGAGACGATCCCGGTGATTACTTTATCCTGCGCCGAGAGAGGCAACGGCAGAATAATAGCAGCTAGCAAGAGCAATGCTCCCGCAAAAATTAGTTTTC
>JACMLR010000557.1 GCA_014379515.1 Chitinophagaceae bacterium | reverse complement strand
ATGGAGTTTATACACTCGAACTATCGCAGGGAGATGATGAATAAAAAGTGCGCCTCGTAAAACGAGTCTGACTTACTCGGCAAGCATCGTTATACAGCGGTCGATCTCCCGTACATAGGCATTCATTCTCTTCTCTAATTCGCGTTTCTCGATTTCAGTCAGGTTGCCCGACGCTATCTTCAAAACAGAAAGCTTTTGTTCAAGGGATTCCGTTTGCGCACTTCCTGTCTGAAGTTTGTTTTTCAGCTGCCTGTTCTCTTCAGTTAACTTCTCGTGTTCTTTTTGCAGCAACTGGTAGCTTTTCAGCAGTTGCTGAAGTTTATCCTGTATGCGTTTCAGTTGTTGCTCCATGAATTATTGTTTTCTGATTTCAGCACCTAATTGTTTTTCTAGTGCCGTCATAATACCCATCATCATCGAATCAATTTCTTTATCTGTGAGCGTCTTGTCGGAATCCAAAAATGTGAAACTTACAGCGAGCGACTTTTTATCCTTTCCCAATTTCTCGCTTTCAAATATATCGAACAATTGCACGCTTGTCAGTTTGTCGTTCCTTACTCCGCGAACCGTTTTTTCCACATCACCGTAGACTAAAGACGAGGGCACAACCATTGCCAAATCACGATGAACCGGTAATTGTTTCGGTAATTCCGAAACAGAAACTCCTTTTCCCGGAATCATTTTCAATAACTCTTCCCAAAGAAAATCTGCATAATAGACCGGCTGGCGAATATCGAATCGTTTCAATTCCTGTTGATGAACGATTCCCAGCTCGCCTAGTTTTTCACGCCCGCGCGTTAACTGCAAACCCTGGTCCAGCTTACTGTTGTTAAACGACGTCAGCTCGATTTTAGTGACGCCAGTCAACTGGAGCAAATTGGATACCACGCCCTTCAAATAGTAGAAATCGGACGATTGCTTCTTGGATTTCCACGCATCCTCTGAGGTATTACCGGTGATGTAGAGACAAAGTCTTTCTGTTTCCTGGTATTTCCCGGGAGCAATTACCGAATATGTTTTTCCAAATTCAAAAAAACGGAGATTACTATTTTTTCTATTAAGGTTATAGGCTACCGATTCCAACCCGGTCTCAAGCATCGATGGCCGCATAATATTGTGATCTGCACTCAGGTTGTTGAGGAGGCGGACACTTTGTGCTAATTCGGCCTCGCCAAAATATGCTGCGTTGGTAATGGAATTTGTAAAGATTTCATTGAATCCGAGTCCGGCGAGGTAGTTAGCGACTTTCTCTTTCCAGGTATGTTTATATCCAAATGTTTCTGTTGATGGCGAAATGGTAATGGAGGATGGGATCTCGATATTATCTAATCCGTCTATTCGCATAATTTCTTCCACAACATCGGCCTGCATCGAAATGTCTGGTTTGCTAAATGGAACTGCCAACAAAATATCATCCGCTCCTTCCCGGAGAATTTCAAATCCCAGGCTTACCAGGATTTTTTTAACCGCATCCGAATGATAACTTTTGCCGCTAAGTTTTTTCAGAAAATTAAACTTCAGGTTGACTTGCGTTTTGGGTCGATCTCCCGGATAGACATCTATCACGTCCGAACCGATTTCGCCACCAGCAACTTCAACAATGAGTGTTGCGGCACGCTTCAACACATTTACTGTATTGCTGATATCGGTATTCTTTTCAAACCTTGTTGCCGCATCGGTTCGAAGCCCGAGACGAAAAGAAGTTTTTCTGATATCGATCGGATTGAACCAGGCACTTTCAAGAAATATGTCTTTGGTATCTTTCGAGACGCCGCTTTTTGATCCACCAAAAACACCGGCGATACACATGCCTTCACCATCACCGTTGCAGATCATCAGGTCCTCTGCATTCAACATTCTTTCTTTTTCGTCGAGTGTAGTAAAAGCGCTTCCTGCAGGAAGGTTCTTTACAATTACTTTATTTCCTTTGAGCGCGATTGCATCGTATGCATGCAATGGCTGACCAGTTTCATGTAAAATGAATTTTGTAATATCTACGATGTTATTGATGGGTCGCATGCGGATAGATTTCAATTTTTGTTGTAGCCATGCCGGACTT
>JACMLR010000556.1 GCA_014379515.1 Chitinophagaceae bacterium | reverse complement strand
TTAGCCTCTGATTTGAAAATCGATCCACAATACCTCAACGATATTCCCGATTTGAAGCCGTCGCAAAACGATGTGGCCGTTTATAATTCTTCTTTTGCACGAATGCCAGAAAGTGAAAAAACAGAACTAAAAGCAATTTTTGCAGAACGAGGAAAACTGGTACAAAAGCATCACGCAGACAAAAAAGAGCTGCTGAGATTGAAATACCAGTGGTACATGCAAGATTATATGGCTTGTGTTGCCAGTATCGATGAAAATGTTGGCCGATTATTAAACTATCTCGACAGTACCGGCCTTTCAAAAAACACAATCGTAATGTACACTGGCGACCAGGGTTTTTATCTTGGAGAAAATGGCTGGTTTGATAAACGATGGATGTATGATGTTTCGATGCAGGCGCCATTACTGATGCGCTGGCCAGGAAAAATAAAAGCAGGTTCAATAAATAGCGACCAGGTTCAAAACATTGATTTTGCACCGACGATGCTTGACATTGCTGAGACAGCAATACCTGATTGGATGCAGGGAATTAGTTTGAAGAAACAGCTATTGTCGAACACGCCCCTTCAGCGCGAGTACCTGTACTATCATTATTACGAATACCCAATTGACCATTATGTTGCGCCGCATCTCGGCGTTCGAAGCAAAAACTTTAAGCTCGTTTATTTTTATACGCACAATGAATGGGAGTTTTATGATCTTAAAAAAGATCCAACGGAACAAAAAAACCTGATAAAGTCTACAGCGCATGCAAAGGAAATAGCAAGATACAAGACGATACTAAACCAGTTGAGAGATCAATATGATGATCATGAAGTTGCTGGTGAATTGAAATGATTACTGGTATTTCTGCATGAGATCGAAAAGGATTTTACGATCTGCATCGCCAATAATCCGCGTTGAATCCTGCGGGCTAAAATGTATTTTATAAGATTGGATGGCGATGCCAGTGTCTTTAACATTATAACCAATAATGCGAAGGGCCTGCATCGCATTGAAATCGGGTGGTACTATTACGTTGGTCGTATCATACCAATATCCATAACCATTGTCGGCCAATATTTTCCATGAGAACTGCCTGCTGGGATCAACTTTTCTTCCGGGCGCAATATCAGCATGGCCAATAAAATTTCCCTGCGGAATATTGTATGCCCGTTTGAGTCGTCCAAGCAATGCAAGTAAACTATTCATTTGCGATTCCGAAAATGGCTCCGTTCCATTGTTATCGATTTCGATACCGATACTGCTGCTGTTAATATCCGTATTGTTCCCCCACCTGCTGATTCCTGCATGATGCGCACGGAAATAATCGTTTAACATATGAAAGACCATGCCTTCCCGGCAAACAACGTAATGAGAACTAACCTGGGTTCGCGGGATTGTAAACGTTCGAAGCGTTTGAGCGCAACTGTCCTGCGCTGTATGATGTATAACAACATAGTTGGGACGACGTATTGAGAAATTTGTGGTGCCAACAAAATAGGGAGAGTTGTCAACCGAATCCTGGACAGGGTATTGCCTCAGTAATTTTGCATACGTCTTCGACTGATCGCGGTAAACTTTATTAGTCGCTTTGTAGGGATTGCGGGAGCACGAAACAACAGTCGAAATAAAAATCAATACAATAAGATACTTCGGATGCATTGCAAGCGTCATTTATCAAACAAAGAATTACCGTCTTTTCGGTGTAAAATTTCGCCGTGGACCATTGCCACCACTTCTTCCCCCACGTGTTCTTGGCTGGTAAGGTGGAACGGGGCCAAGCTCAGCAGGTACCGGGGCCTTATCAACCGACTTGCCCAAAAGCGTTTCTATTTCGGCAAATTTATTTTGTTCTTTTTCTCCAATGAAGGTATAAGCAACACCATCCGCCTCTGCGCGCGCGGTTCGACCGATGCGGTGAACGTAATCTTCTCCATCATGCGGCACATCGTAATTAATAACAAGGTCAATTGTATCGATGTCGATTCCGCGGCTAAGGATATCGGTGGCAATCAGTACCGGTACACGACCGCTTGTGAATCCGTTCATGATATCTTCCCGTTGAGACTGTTCAAGATCACTATGCATTTCCTGCACGTCGAATTTGCTTTGTTGTAATGTGCGGGCGAGTTGTTTTACATTTTGTTTACGGCTGCAAAAGATCAGAGCCGTTCTATATGGTGTTGTGGTAAGAACCTGTTTTACTAGTGGAAGTTTTTGTTCTTCAAAAACGACAAACGCTTTTTGAACAATTTTCTCCGGGGGTTTTGAGATTGCGATATTTACTTCTACCGGATTCTTCAAAATTTTTCTCGCCAGCTGCCGGATTTTATCTGGCATTGTTGCAGAGAAAAGCAATGTTTGCCGTTCTTGTGGAAGTGCGTCGGTAATTCGTGCGATATCTTCCTGGAAACCCATGTCGAGCATTCGGTCTGCCTCATCGAGGACGAGGAACTGAAGACCTTTCATGTTCACATAATTCATATTGATATGGGCTATCATGCGCCCGGGAGTACAAACGATAATATCTGCACCCATTTGCAACGCTTTTTTCTCGTTCACAAAACTCTGCCCATCGTTACCTCCGTAAATAGCGATTGAACTAATGTTGGTGAAGTAGGATAATCCTTCAAGGTGCTGGGAGATTTGAATTGCAAGTTCACGTGTTGGAACGATGATCAATGAACCCACCTGGCCATCTGTATGGTTACTAAGAATACGATGGATCATCGGCAATAAGAATGCAGCCGTTTTCCCGGTACCAGTTTGTGCAGATGCGATTATATCCCGGCCAGCGAGAATTGCCGGTATTACTTGTTCCTGAACGGGAGTGGCGGTTTCATAGCCCGAGGCATCGATGCCTTCCAGCAAGCCTGGATGAAAGTCAAATTCTGTAAAACGCAAGGGATAAAGTTTAAACTGGAAAAGATTTGTCGCCTTTCCGTACACTAAAACTTAAAGATAGTTAAATTAAGGTTGAGGTATAATCCCATCTTCGAGTGCTTCTTTTTTCATCTGTTCGATACCCGTTTTGCTTCGTCCGTATTCACTAATCAATTCTGCAACCAGGGCGGTCCATCCTGTTTGATGACTTGCCCCGAGGCCGGTTCCGCTATCACCATGAAAATACTCATAAAATAAAACCAGGTGTTCATTCCCAGGTTGACGATAAAACCAATTGTACCGGCCATAACAACGCCTGTTGCCTTCAGCATCTTTTTCAAAAATGCTGATAACGCGGCGAGTAAGCTCATCTGCTACCTGGCAAAGGTTAATTTTATTGCCGGACCCTTTTGGATACTCCACCAATAAATTATCGCGATAGAATTCGCCATATTTACGAATTGATTGAATGATCAAAAAATTGATCGGCATCCAAACGGGACCGCGCCAGTTACTGTTACCGCCAAACATGTCCGAAGTTGAATCGCCCGGGTCATATCGAATTGTATATGGCTGACCATCAACCGTAACACTGTACGGGTTTGCTTCATGATATTTTGATAAGGCTCGTATCCCGCCAGGTGAAAGAAATCCATCTTCATCGAGGATCTTGTTGAGAAGATTTTCAAGACGATCTTTACGAACAAGCGATAATAGGATCTGTTCGCCGTCTCCACGGTCCTCATTAGGCCAGAATTTTTTATTTTTCTTCCTGTATTTTTCGAACCAGCTAATCCGCTTTTTGAAGTCTTCCAATTTGTCGAGTGCCGCTTTGTCGATTGTTGAAACCGCATAAAGAGGTGTTAGTCCGACAATGGATTGTATCCGAAGTGGAACGGGATCTGCACCGGAAACGCAAAGGACATCATAGAAAAATTTATCCTCGGCGTTCCATAGATGGTGTTCATTCAGTGCTTCAGCGATCAAAACAAAATGCTCAAAGAATTTCGTAGCAGTGTCTTCAAAACTGGCATCCTGTAATGCAATTTCGATTGCCATGTCCATCATATCCAGCGCATAAGTTCCCATCCAGCTAGTGCCGTCGGCCTGTTCTAATTGCATTTCGCCTGAATAATGGAAACTGCGATTGAATACTCCGATATTATCGAGACCAAGGAAACCGCCCTCAAAAATGCTGTCTCCTTTTACGTCTTTACGATTGATCCACCACGTGAAATTGATCAACAGTTTTTGAAATACTTTTTTTAGAAAGACAATATCTCCTTTGCCGGTATTTTTCTTTTCAATAGAATAGACCTGCAACGCAGCCCAGGCCTGGACAGGTGGATTGACATCACTGAAATTCCATTCATACGCGGGTAATTGACCATCCGGTTTCATGTACCATTCGCGCATGATGAGTAGTAGTTGATGCTTGGCAAACGTAGGATCCGCAACAGCCATCGAGATACATTGAAATGCAAGATCCCAGGCAGCGTACCAGGGATATTCCCATTTGTCAGGCATCGAAATGATATCCTGGTTTTTGAGATGCTTCCAATCGTGATTGCGGCCTGTTTGTTTTGTATTGCTTACTGGTGTAATTCCATCTGATGTGGAAAGCCATCGTTCGACATCAAAATGATAATACTGTTTGCTCCATAAAAGACCAGCGAGTGCCTGTCGTTGAATCCGGGCCATATCTTCATTTACCCCTTTCGGTAAAATGGCTGCATAATAATCATCCGCTTCCTTTTTGCGAATTGTAAAAACATCAGAAAACCCTTTGACAAAACCGTTATCCAACAACTGGTTACTTAGTCTGCAATAAATAGTTTTCTTTTCACCACCGGCGAGTTTTATCTTATATACTGGTGAAAACTTAGTTCCGTGTTTGCGATTGCGAAGTTCTTCAACATGGTGTTTATCCATCACCGCATGATGAAATGCATCTTTTACAAAAATTGTTTCATTTTCTACACCGCTGACGATTTGAGTATTCGTTTCATTATCGGTGAACAATGCATCGTTCGCCTGTTGGAAATAGAAATAATAATTACCAAGTGCTTCATGGGAAGCCTTCACAGATGTTTTGCTCAACCATGAGATGTTGGGCATTTCCTTCATCTGCTTATTGGACCATCGGTTATAAAACCAAAGCGTAGGCAGTACATGAATTTCTGCGGCTTTGTTATAGCGATTCGTGATATCGATGCGGATAAAAATATCATCTTCTGCCTGCTTCGCGTAGGTAACATGCACATCGAAATATCGGTTGTCATCGAACACACCGGTATCAAGAATTTCATATTCTTCTTCTTCACGACCGAGCTTTCGGTTCTCATCGCGCAATTGCTCGTATGGAAATTCCTGCTGGGGATATTTGTACAGGTATTCCATATAATGATGCGTCGGAATATTATCGAGATAATAATACAGTTCTTTGACGTCTTCGCCATGATTGCCTTCCCGATTACCGAGACCGAATAAGCGTTCTTTGAGAATATGGTCTTTTCCATTCCAAAGCGCAACGGAAAAGCAGAGGTTTTGGAGATAATCGGAAATGCCGGCAAGGCCGTCTTCACCCCATTTATAAGTGCGGCAGTGCGCATGATCAAAAGGAAAATAATGCCATGCATCGCCGTAAGGGCTATAGTCTTCCCGGACGGTACCCCACTGACGCTCACTTAGATAAGGGCCCCATTGAACGAGTGGAACTGCTTTTGACGCGTTAACTGCCAGGCGTTGATGTTCTGCGGTCATCCAGTATTTTTAGGTCAACAATAGTGCGGGGTAAAATTAATGAATTGATGAGGAAAGCGGATGAGAATGTGCGAATTGCGAATGACTAATGTGCGAATTCTTCTGTTCGATGGGATTGCGGTTTGGGAATTTTTTTCTCGCGGCGGCGCAGCGACGCAGCGTGACTTAAGAGTATTCGAATTGAGGAATTCGCACATTAGTCATTCGCACGTGCTTCAATCAACATCAACCCAATC
>JACMLR010000555.1 GCA_014379515.1 Chitinophagaceae bacterium | reverse complement strand
TTCTCGCAAAGCCGCAAGGCCGCAAAGAGCAGCCGCAATAAGAAACTATTCGAATGAAGGAATTCGCACATTAGTCATTCGCAATTCGCACATTCTTCTACTCTCGCACATATTGTTCTCGCGGCGGCGCAGCGACGCAGCGTGACTTAAGGGTATTCGAATTGAGGAATTCGCACATTAGTCATTCGCAATTCGCACATAATCTATCTCATCGAGCCTGAAGAATTTCGCACGTTTTTTTTCTCGCAAAGCCGCAAGGCCGCAAAGAGCAGCCGCAATAAGAAACTATTCGAATGAAGGAATTCGCACATTAGTCATTCGCAATTCGCACATGCTCGAACTGATCAACTTGAAGAATTTCGCACATTTCGCATATTTCGCACATTCTCCTACATGTTCCTCCTATACTGCCCCCCGACCTCATACAACGCGTGCGTTACCTGTCCAAGCGAACAATATTTTACTGTTTCCATCAATTCTGCGAAGATGTTTCCATTGGTCACGGCAACCTGTTGCAATTTTTTGAGTGCCGCTTCAGATTTATCGACATTGCGTTGATGAAACGTTTTCAGATTATGAATCTGCTGTTCTTTCTCTTCTGTTGTACTACGTATTACTTCACTCGGTACAATAGTGGGACTGCCCTTCTTATTTAAAAATGTATTGACTCCCACAATTGGTAGTTCGCCCGTATGTTTTTGATGTTCGTAGAAAAGACTTTCTTCCTGGATTTTATTGCGCTGGTACATTCGTTCCATTGCGCCAAGAACTCCACCGCGTTCTGTGAGGCGATGAAATTCAGTTATTACAGCCTGCTCAACAAGATCAGTCAATTCCTCAATTAAGAAAGAACCCTGGTTAGGGTTTTCATTTTTTGCTGTTCCAAGCTCGCGATTGATTATTAACTGAATTGCCATTGCACGACGAACACTTTCTTCTGTAGGAGTGGTGATCGCTTCGTCATACGCGTTTGTATGGAGAGAATTGCAATTATCATAGATCGCGTACAATGCTTGCAGCGATGTTCGGATATCGTTAAAATCAATTTCCTGCGCATGCAGACTCCGACCTGATGTTTGAATATGATACTTCAGCATCTGGCTTCGTGCATTCGCATTGTATTTATATTTCATTGCCTTCGCCCAGATACGACGCGCCACTCTTCCAATTACACTATACTCCGGATCCATACCATTGCTGAAAAAGAATGACAGGTTCGGAGCGAAATCGTCAATACTCATCCCACGGCTCAAATAATACTCCACGTAGGTAAAACCGTTAGAAAGCGTGAAAGCCAACTGAGTTATTGGATTCGCGCCAGCTTCAGCAATATGATATCCGCTGATAGATACACTATAAAAATTTCGAACATTATGGTCAATGAAATATTGTTGCACATCACCCATCAACTTCAATGCAAACTCTGTTGAAAAAATACACGTGTTTTGCGCCTGGTCTTCTTTTAAAATATCGGCCTGCACCGTTCCCCTGACCTGGCTTAATGCGAGTTTTTTTATTTGTTCGTATTCGTCGGCCGATAAAATTTCTTCACCGCTTAGTCCAAGCAAACCCAGTCCCAGCCCAGTGTTGCCATCGGGAAGTCGTTCCGGTGCTGCGGGATTATAATATAAAGGCTTGGGCAGTTTCTCAAATTTTGCTTTCTGCACTTTTTGTAGTTCCGCAATGCGTCCACTTGATTGAAGATTTTTTTCAACCTGCTGATCGATTGCGGCATTCATAAAAAACGCAAGTAATATAGGCGCAGGTCCATTGATTGTCATGCTCACAGAAGTCTTTGGATCGCAAAGATCAAAACCGCTATATAATTTCTTTGCATCGTCGACAGTGGCAATACTCACTCCGCTATTCCCAACTTTGCCATAAATGTCTGGCCGGTGTGCGGGATCTTCTCCATACAGAGTTACCGAATCAAAAGCGGTGGATAAGCGCTTTGCTGGTTGATCGAGACTTACGTAATGAAAACGCTTGTTTGTTCTTTCCGGACCACCTTCTCCCGCAAACATCCGCGTCGGATCTTCTCCCTCGCGTTTCAATGGAAAAACGCCAGCCGTGAATGGAAAACTGCCCGGCACATTTTCTTGCGCCTGCCATTTCAGGATATCTCCAAGGTCACTGTACTTCGGCAAAATAACTTTCGGTATTCTTGTTCCACTTAAACTGATTGCAGACATTGGCTGACGGATCACCTTATCGCGAACTTTATATTCGTAATGATCAGAAGCATAAAGTTGTTGTTGACCCGGCCATTCCTGCAAAAGTTTTTTGTATTCCGGAGTTAACTGATCCTCATATGAACCTTGCAATTTTTCAAGTGCAATAATTGCTGATGTCTCGGCATTTGCGGATTTTAAAAGATCGAGCGTTCCTTTTACCTGGTAAAGCTTACTTGCAATTGCCGATTGTTCATTCACAATTCGATTATAGTTTGTGATAGCATCTGCAATTTCACTCAGGTAACGTACACGGCCAGGTGGAATGATGAGAGACTTACTGACGGTATCTTTATGTACGTGATGATCGACGCTTCCAAACCGAATGCCTGTCTTTTTTTCGACAGCATTCATAATCATCTCAAATAATTCGTTTACTCCTACATCATTAAACTGAGAAGCGATTGTTCCGATAACGGGCAACTCTTCATCCTTTGCCTGGAATAATTTATGGTTCCTTTTATATTGCTTGCGAACATCGGCAAGCGCGTCGAGGCTACCAGCCTTATCGAATTTGTTGATGGTAATTACGTCGGCATAATCAAGCATATTGATCTTCTCCAGCTGAGAAGCGGCACCGTATTCCGGGGTCATCACATACAAACTAACATTACAATAATCTAAAATGCTCGCGTCACTCTGACCAACACCCGCGCTTTCAAGAATGATAAAATCAAAGCCTTCTTTTTTACAGATATCGATTGCATCCTGAACATGGGCGCTTAATGCTTTATCGCTTTCTCGAGTTGCCAGGCTCCGCATGTAAGCACGCGGATGATGTATCGAATTCATCCTTATTCGATCGCCCAGTAATGCACCACCTGTTTTTTTCTTTGATGGATCGACACTTATGACAGCAATCGTTTTATCCGTGAAGTTGTTTAGGAATCGACGAACGATTTCATCTGTCACACTGCTTTTCCCTGCACCACCAGTACCCGTAATCCCAAGAACTGGTATGCTGCCGTTATCTGCTGTTGGATTCTCAGTGTTGCTTATCCCCGCTTCTGCTTCGGTAATTTTTCGGGCAACTCTCCGAATATCTTTGCTTTCACTCAATGGCAATTTTCCATTCCATTTTTCAGCAGCTTTCCAATAAGGCGATTGTTTCCAGTCGCTACCGTTTTTTCCATTATGATTTGTTGGATCGCACAATGATATCAGCTCTTCAATCATTCCTTCCAAACCCATACGGCGACCATCATCCGGAGAATAAATTCTTGTGATCCCATATTTATGCAACTCCTCAATTTCCTGCGGCAGGATTGTACCTCCACCACCGCCAAAGAGCTTGATATGCCCGCAGCCATTTTCTTCCAGCAGGTCTTTCATGTATTTGAAAAACTCCACATGCCCACCCTGGTAACTGGTGATAGCGATGCCCTGCGCATCTTCCTCAATTGCGCATTCCACAATTTCTGCGACCGAACGGTTATGACCAAGGTGAATAATTTCAGCGCCCTTGCTTTGCATTATCCGGCGCATAATATTAATAGCCGCATCGTGACCATCGAACAAACTCGCCGCAGTTACAATGCGAACCTTTTTTTCTGGATTGATATTCATATATAAATCTCCTTTCAGAAGCAGCCCAAAGTTAATTGAAAAAGCTAATGGGTGTTAGTGGTGCGATATTCTAAGCCAATATCAATACACAATACAGAATATAGTAGCTTAGTCGTACTAATTGTTTGTACATGAGATTGATTCGATTTGGAAATATTGGCGAAGAAAAACCAGGTATTCAGTTACCAAACGGCAAAAGAATTGATGTTTCGGCGTTTGGACAGGACTATTCTGAAGAATTTTTCGCCTCTGGCGGTATTAATTTATTGAGAAACTGGCTCGAGGAAAATCAGCGAACCTGCCCGGAAGTGAGCGATGATGTACGACTTGGTCCGCCAATAAAACGCCCATCGAAACTTGTTTGTATCGGGCTGAATTATTCCGATCATGCGACGGAAAGTAATATGCAATTGCCTCCTGAACCGGTGGTGTTTTTTAAGTCCACCACAGCAATCTGCGGTCCGAATGACGATCTCATCATCCCTAAAAACAGTACGAAAACTGATTGGGAGGTTGAACTAGCTGTCGTTATCGGAAAGAAAGCATCTTACATTGAAGAAAGTGAGGCTGCATCCTATATCGCGGGATATTTATTGCATAACGATTATAGCGAACGTGAATTTCAACTGGAGCGAAGTGGGCAGTGGGTGAAAGGTAAAAGCTGCGATACGTTTGCGCCGATTGGGCCGTGGCTTGCTACGCCTGACGAATTTAGCAGTATCGACAACTTGCGATTATGGTTGTCGGTCAATGGCAAAATGATGCAGGATGGGAGTTCTGCAACATTAGTTTTCAAAGTGCCTTACCTGATCTCTTATCTGAGTCAGTTTATGACGTTGCTTCCAGGTGATATTATTAGCACTGGAACCCCTGCCGGGGTGGGACTCGGTCAAAAACCCCAACCATTTTATCTCAAAGCCGGTGACGTGATTGAGTTGGGTATCGATGGGCTCGGAAGCAGCAAGCAAACTGCAGTGAGTTGGAGCCAGCCAAAAAATTAATGATACACCTAACCAAACCTGAATCAATATGCAACGACATTGCCTGGCTCTCGACCTGGTCGATGAACCCGATTTGATTGCTGAATATGAAAAGTATCATACCAAAGTATGGCCGGAGATAGTAAAAAGTATTCGGGATGCCGGTATTGAAGTGTTGGATATTTATCGCACGGGGAACCGGATGTTCATGATCATTGAAACAGCCGACGATTTTAGTTTCGAGAAAAAAGCGAAGATGGACGCGGCGAATTCTAAAGTGCAGGCATGGGAAGAATTGATGTGGACATTTCAGCAAGCGTTGCCCTGGGCGCGGCCTGGCGAAAAATGGGTATTAATGAATAAAATTTTTGAATTGCCATGAGAATTGATAGTCATGTTCATTTCTGGAAATACAATAAGCAACGCGATTCATGGATAACAAATCAAATGAAAGTGTTGCAGGAAGATTACCTGCCAGAACAAATATCGCTCACGTTGAAACGGAACGATATCGATGGCGTGGTAGCGGTGCAAGTGGATCAGCAGGAAGTTGAGTCAAGATTTCTCGTTGAACTGGCAGCAACACATCCAATCATAAAGGGAGTTGTAGGATGGGTAGATCTCCAGGCAGATAATATCAATGACCGACTGGAAGAATTATCAGTTCATAAAATCATCAAAGGCTACAGGCATATTGTACAAGCTGAAAGAGACGATTTTTTGCTCGATGCAAATTTTCAACGCGGCGTGGCAGCACTAAAAGAGTTTGATTATACGTACGATATTCTAATTTATCCGCGCCAACTGCCCGCGGCAGAACAATTCATCAATCGGTTCCCGGATCAGAAACTGGTTATTGATCATTGTGCAAAGCCGGAAGTGAAAACAACCCAGATTACTGAATGGGCTGAAGCGATGCAACGAATTGCGCAATCACCAAATGTGTATTGCAAGTTGTCGGGCTTATTTACCGAAGCGAAATGGAAAGATTGGAGCGCTGCGGATTTCTATCCATACTTTGATGTTGTATTTAACGCGTTTGGTCCGGAACGGTTGCTTTTTGGTAGTGACTGGCCAGTAATGTTATTGAGCGGCATCTATGTTCAATGGAAAAGTCTTGTCGAAAAATACATGGAAGGTTTTATCCAGGATGATAAAGACAATGTGTTTGGCTTGAATGCAATACGGTTTTATAATTTATAAGAATCATTGAAGCATGAATTTAGATCTGAACAACAAAGTATTTATTGTGACCGGGGGAGCAAAAGGAATCGGCGCTGCAATCAGCAAAACGTTGGCTGCTGAAGGTGCAATTGTGATGATTGCCGGAAGAGGAAAAGCCGATAATGCCAGAGTTGTTGATGAAATTGTGAAATCAAAAGGACGCGCATCGGATCAAACTGTTGAGTTGGTGAATGCGGATGCGTGCAAAGAGTTGGTACAATTTACGATGGAGAAATATGGACGTATCGACGGATTGATAAATAATGCCGGTGTAAATGATAGCATCGACCTTGAACACGGTTCCCCGGAAAAATTCGTTCAATCGTTACAAAAGAATTTATTGCACTATTATAATCTTGCTCATTTTGCATTACCGTATTTGAAGAAATCGAAAGGAGTTATCATTAATATCGGATCAAAGGTTGCGGAGACGGGCCAGGGCCATACTTCTGGTTACGCAGCTGCCAAGGGTGGTGTAAACGCGCTCACACGCGAATGGGCAGCCGAATTATTACCTTATTCGATTCGTGTGAATGCAGTGATACCAGCAGAGGTTTGGACGCCGTTGTATGAAAACTGGATTAACAGTCTGCCAGATCCAAAAACAAAGCTTGAACAAATTGTAAGTAAAATTCCTTTCGAGAAAAGATTTACAACTTCCGAAGAGATTGCAGACATGGTAGTCTTCCTCGCGAGCGGCCGATCTTCACATACCACGGGGCAAATTATTTATGTAGATGGAGGATACACGCATCTTGACCGGTCATTGAGTTAATTAACACTTGCTGAAAGAACAGATTGTACTGTATCGATATTTCAGCAAGTGTTAATTAAC
>JACMLR010000554.1 GCA_014379515.1 Chitinophagaceae bacterium | reverse complement strand
TCGGCCATAGATTCGATTAACCTCGATTGAATTTCATCACCACTACTCCCTTTAATTGTTTTTGCTATCATTGAATACTTCTTTTATGGATTGACAACTCCTACTAAAAAATTTATGACTCAGGTTGCAAACTTATAAGGGACTGCGGCAGTTGCTATGCCTACTGCTAAGTTTTTGCAGATGCAAACCGCAACTCCACGATATGGTAGTGGATGGGTTGGTTCCTAGTTAGAAAGATCGACTTATTCCATTTCCCACAGCAGCTGCAACCGAATTTTTTTATGGATAAAAGTTTTTTAGACAACACATCCGTTAGGTCATCGAACAAAACGAATAGTTTTCTCTCTGTGTTACTGGTGGAATACTATTTTTCTTTCAGTGTGACACAGCAAGCAGTAAGATTATGCATTTCAAGGTTGCCGCCAGTTGCTCGTCCCAGTTCTGCATTACTGAACATCCCGATCATTGGTGCATTCCATATTTTTTGTATTCCGGACAGTTCATCATCGATGAAAGGTCCTAATGCAACAAGTCGGCCTGCGCAGCTGAAGATGATCACAGCATCTGCTTCGGGCATTTCAGTTGCCTTTAACTCCGCGCAGCCTTTAATTACTTTGTCAACCACATCAAAATCCGGGGGTAAAGAAAAACGCACTTTGGATCCCTGAGGAACGGAACCACTGCAATAAAATGAGCGATCAGTCCAATCAATCAGCATTCCGGGTCGCATAACCGGATCGCCCGTTTCGCGTTGCAACTGCAACGGGAACAAGGTTGACATTTCCATAGAAAAAGACTTTTCGGTCAACAGATCCAGTCCGCCAAACTTAGCAGTAAGATCAAGAACGGGCTGATCATCTACTGTGAACACGTGGTTACCTATACTCCTGGTAACGGTTTTTGGTGTACCTACCGGTTTCCATCCACACGTTGCCCGACCTTTCAACGTCACCTTATTCTCATCCAGGGCCAATACTACAAATCCACGGCTGCTTTCTTTTTCATTGGTAAAAACAAACTGATTGGTAAAAGACAGGTCATCGCCGGCCATACTTCCAAAGATGTTCACCTGCTTACCAACGACATCTTCAAACCCCCAAAGCAATTGTTCTGCATCCGTTTCAAGATGGCTACCGGAAACCAGGAAGGCAGGATTTGAAAATTGCTCAAGTGCTTTCGTTGCAATGGCGGCTGCGCTTTCGCGATAATTTTTTTCAGGGAATTCACCGAAGTAGATATTGAAATAAGCTTTGTTGATATCCAATAATAAAACAGCAATAGCTTCTTTACTGACTATGCCATCGACAAATTCTCCATTGGTAGTGACACCAAAAACCTGAATCCCCAACGCCTCCAGCGATTTGCAAATACCGGTCCGGTCTTGTTTGATTGACATGAAAACGATTGCAAGCGTAGGACGGAAATCGTTTGTGATGTTTTGGGCGAAGGCATCTTGAATCTCTGCGAGAGAATGGCCCTGGATTGACTTTGCTTGCATTGAAAGGGAGAGTTATGTTTGGGTTATGGGTTATATCATTTCGAGCTTACGGTTGGTGCATGGTTTAATGCCAGATAAAGGAATGGAAAAAGAATCAATAAGGGAATACGAATCATCTACGGGTTAGTGACAGAACCTTGACTAATCATTAAATATAAGAAGGTGAATTGATACTTCGCGTTAGCATTTGAACGTGGCAATTGAATTCATGAAGAAAGAAGTTGGGGCTATTAAAAGAAAAAACCGGCATATGCCGGTTCAAAAAGTTTGACAGATAGTCCGTCTTCAAATGCCTAGTTCGTCAATCGAAAATTAAATACAATCGTTCCTGCGGACTCTACTGATCCGGCATTGAATTTGACTTGTTTCGCTTTACGTATGGCGATGGCCTTCATCGATGCATCGGAGGTAGTCGACCCACGCGGCTGATATTCTGCAGAAACAACGTTTCCGGCAGCATCCACGCGAATATCAAGCGCAACTTTTGCATTTTCATTGAACTCATCTTCGAATGCAGGAGTTCTTGTAATGCGTCGCCCTTGTAAACCGCGCGAGACGCTTACACCAGAATTACCTTTTCCCCCGCCGGTATAATTTTTAGAATCAGGATCACCTCCAGGTTTACCCTGATCACCCTTACCGCCAGCTATTCCCTGGTTGCCACCTTTTTTAAAATTGTCCGCTTCATTGCCTCCGGTTCCATCACCATTCACTCCTTTGAAGACAGCTTTTGCCTTCGGTGCAGGTGGAGTAGGAGTTGGCACAGGAGCGGGATTTTTCACAGGATTGTTTTTAACGACTTCTTTTTCCGGAGCCTTCGTTGCATCTGGTTTTGTTACAACTGGTTTCCTAATTTCCGGCGCGTCATCATCTTTATCATCCGTCGCGATATCCTTTACATCTTCCTCTTTATTCGCTTCAGCTTTAACCGGTGGTGTGTACGCTTGTGCATCCGATGGCGCAGGTTTCCCTGGTAAGAAGGGTTGATCTTCACCAAGACCCTGCTCACTGTTGCCAAGATTCACTTCAATTCCTTCTTCAACTGTTGGCATTGCAAAAGATTGCAGTGGCCATTTCCACAAAATGAAAAACAAGAGTAACACGCCAACGACTACACCTGTATAGGTTGTTGCCCGAACGTTTTTCTTTGCTTCAAATTGATGCTCCATAATATTGTTTGCGTTTGCCATACGAATGTAAACTGCTGTTTTGTAAGAAAGAACGTTGAGTTTTCAACAGTTGTTATTAACGATGCAATTAACATGCAACTTGCACAGATCCCAACATATAAATTGTTAATAATACTCTTTGATCTCGTGATTAGACAGGACAATTACGATTTGGTTGGCGTAACAGGTTTTTGCTTGCGAATATTGGCCAGAACCAGCCCTCCAATGACCAGTAATCCGCTGATTAAATGGAGAACGCCAATCTCTTCACCCAGAATCAAGACAGCTTCAATGCTGCTAAATATCGGTATCAAATTGCCGAACAATGCTGTTCTCCCTGCCCCTAATTTTTGGATCGCGGAGTTCCAGAAAAGAAATGAAAGGATTGAGTTCCCAATTCCGAGATAACCGATCACGAGAATCAGTGGTAGATCCCAATCTACGATTTGAGAAGTTGTATTATGCTCGACGAGAAACGCTGGTAATAATAAAATGGTTCCAATAAGAAATGTAACGAAGAGAAAATTGACAGGTGAAATACCGGCAGGCTTTCTTCGAACCATAATATTATAAATCGCAAACGAAAGTGCTGCGAGTAAAATCCACCAATCACCCGGACTGAAATGAAAATTCACCAATTTTTCCCAACTTCCTTGCGACAGCAATAATAAAATTCCTATGAGACAAAGCACCACACCTGCAATTCGGGAAACAGTTAGTGCCTCCTTCAAAAAAATCGCCGCAAGAATAATTGACATCACTGGCGATGAAGTTGTACCAATCAACGCCAGGTTGACTGCTGGAAGATAGTTGGCGGCAACATAGATCAGTGTATTATAAATGGTGATCCCAAAAAGCGATATCCAAAGTAAATATTTCCAATTGGCAACAACCGTCGCCCGTTCAACTTTGAATTGACGAAAGGCGAAGGGCGCAATAATAATTGTTGCTGTCATCCACCGATAGAATGCTAAACTAATCGGCGGAATTTCTTTGATCACACCTCTTGCAACAACGAAATTGCCGGACCAGATGATGGTTGCCAAAACTGCAAACAAAATTCCCCTGTAAATATTTGAATTGCTGTTCAACAGATTTGGTTGTATGAAAAGATTAGTGTGCGAAGTCGGATGCAAAATCGCCTTTGATGCGCTCCATCGATGGATTGAAATAACCGTATTTAAGTTGCGGAAATTCTTCCTGTATCAATTCCATCAATTGTTTGATGCCCATCATTTCACCGGTATCAGTAACAGAAATTT
>JACMLR010000553.1 GCA_014379515.1 Chitinophagaceae bacterium | reverse complement strand
TGAAGGTGGAAAAGTTGATTTGAGTTGGGATAATAAGTGGAGCTCAGTTGTAAAAAATTATTCCGATCGCTGGATATTTGAGGCTGCAATTCCCTTTAAGTCAATCCGGTATAAACAGGGGATAAAAGAATGGGGTATCAATTTTAGCCGACTTGATATAACCAGGGCGGAAAAATCGAGCTGGACGCCCGTACCACGCCAATTCCCGACTGCATCGCTTGCATATACAGGTGTATTGGTTTGGGATGAGCCACCACCTTCAGCTGGCTCAAATATTTCCCTGATTCCTTATGTGCTTGGTGGATTGGTAAAAAATTATGAAGGCAAAAAACCAGTTGATTACCGAAGAGACGCTGGTATTGATGCAAAGATTGCCGTTACATCTTCTCTGAATTTAGATCTTACTGTCAATCCGGATTTCTCACAGGTTGATGTCGATCGGCAGATCACAAACCTCGATCGTTTCGAATTGTTCTTCCCGGAGCGTCGTCAATTTTTCCTCGAAAATGGAGATCACTTTTCAAATTTTGGATATGCTAACATCCGACCTTTCTTTTCGAGACGAATTGGATTGAACGCACCAATCATCGGCGGAGCCCGATTAAGTGGGAAATTGAACAAGGATTGGCGTGTTGGAATAATGAATATGCAAACCAATGCGGTTGATTCATCCGGATTGCCAGCACAAAATTTTTCAGTGGTGGCGCTGCAACGCCGGGTATTTGCCCGATCGAACATTGGTGTGTTGATGGTAAATAAACAATCGATCAATTATCAAGGGCCGGATTCCGGTAAACAAACGTACACGCAATACAATCGGAATATTGGGTTGGAATACAACCTTGCTTCATCAAATAATTTGTGGACAGGAAAAATGCTCGTGCTAAAATCGTTCAGTCCCGGCGCCAAAAAAGACGATTGGGTTAATGCAGGAAATCTTTTGTATTCGAGCAGGAGATGGAATATCAATATGCAATATGAATTTGTCGGTAAAAATTATAATGCGGAGGTCGGTTACCTACAGAGAAGAAATTACATAAAACTGAACCCGCAGGTGGCGTATTTGTTTTTCCCGAAACATGGAAAGCTTGTAAGTCACGGGCCGCGAGTTACTTCCTCCTTTTTCTTCAAACCAACTATGACGGAAACGGATCATGAGAATATCCTGTTGTATCTTTTTAATTTCCGTGACCAGGCCGTGCTTGATGTGTGGGCAGGGGAGGTGTTTATTGAGTTGCTGGATCCGTTCGATCCAACAAATGTTGGGATTGGAAAATTAGCTGCCGGGACCAGGCATCGATGGAAGGCATATGGATTTGAATATTTTTCTAAACCACAATCGAGGTTCACTTATAGTTTCACAACGAGAGCAGGAGGGTACTACGAAGATGGAAAACGAACAAACGTAAATGTTGATCTTGGTTACCGGTTCCAGCCTTACGTAAACATTGCACTAAGCACAAGTTATAATCACATCGAACTTCGACAACCCTGGGGAAACAACGATTTCTGGCTTGTTGGCCCACGTGTTGATCTAACGATGACGAACAAGCTATTCTTTACAACTTTTGTACAGTATAACAACCAGCTGAAGAATATGAACGTTAATACCCGATTTCAGTGGAGATACCGCCCGGCGTCGGATTTGTTTATTGTTTATACTGATAATTATTATCCATCGCCAGTCTCTGTCAGAAACCGGGCGATCGTTCTGAAATTCACCTATTGGTGGAATTTGTAAAAGGGACCGGGATGGTTACAAATGAGGGGAAGGTTTGGAGTTTGGAGTGCGGGGAGTCAGTTCGGAGTTTGGAGTTTGGAGTGCGGGGCATCAGTTCGTAGTTCGGAGAGTGAAGTCCTCCATACTTCAAACTTCACACTCCATCCTACATTCTCCCGGTCTGTGTCAAACGGCGACGTGATCTCTCTATTAGTTGGGCTAGTATCCAACCCATCAGTACGCCGACCGCATAACAGAGCAAATCGCTCCAAAGAAATCCATGGCCCAATAACATTTGACCAGGAAATGTTTCCCGGAGTTTATTCAGCCATTCACCCTGGTATAACTGCGACAATTCGATAATGAGGCAGAATAAGAATGTGGCGACCGCAACGTGCCGAATTGATTTATCGATCCAGAGGATCCGAAAAATTATGAAGAACATTAATGCCCAGAAGGTATCTCCTCCATACTCACTCACAAAAGATGGAAAAAGATGCGGTGCTTTGCGGGTCGCGAGACCTATTGCGATAATGGGAATCAGCAGAAGAAGATAAATGAGTCGCAGGCGCTTCTGCATGTATTTCTATTTATTTTAATGGGTGCAATCTTAAAAATCGAATTTGATTCCCTGCGCAAGTGGTAGTTGGGTTGAATAATTGATAGTGTTTGTTTGGCGACGCATATAGTTTTTCCAGGCATCGCTTCCGCTTTCCCGGCCACCACCTGTTTCTTTTTCACCACCAAATGCACCACCGATTTCTGCGCCTGAAGTACCAATGTTGACGTTCGCAATTCCGCAATCACTTCCCGACGCAGATAAAAATTGTTCTGCTTCGCGAAGATTCAATGTCATGATTGAAGAAGAAAGGCCTTGTGGTACTTCGTTTTGAATACGAATCGCTTCTTCTAATGTTGAATATTTGAGCAGATATAGAATCGGGGCAAAGGTTTCATGTTGTACAATCTTAAAGCCGGGTTTCGCTTCTGCAATAGCAGGGTAAACATAACATCCGCTTTCATATCCATCACCTTTTAATACGCCGCCTTCGACGATGAACTTTCCGCCTTCTGCTTTGCACTTTTCAATAGCGTCCTGATAAGCCTTTACAGCGTCTGTATCGATAAGTGGACCGACATGATTTTTTTCATTAAGGGGATCACCGATTCTCAATTGCTTATAAGCACTTTCCAGTTTTTGCTTCGTTGCATCATAGATGCTATCGTGAACGATTAACCGCCGTGTGGTGGTACAACGCTGGCCGGCCGTACCAACTGCACCGAATACCGCACCCGTGATCGCAATATTGAGGTCTGCGTCCCTGGAAATAATGATTGCATTATTTCCACCAAGTTCAAGCAATGCGCGACCAAGCCTTGCACCTACTGTAGCACCAACGGCTTTCCCCATACGGGTAGATCCTGTCGCCGATAACAGCGGAATCCGCACGTCCGCACTCATCCACTCACCAACTTCACGACCGCCAACCACGAGGTTGCAAACGCCTTCCGGAACATTGTTAGCTGCAAAAACTTCACTGATGATATGCTGACACGCGACTGCGCACAGGGGTGTTTTTTCAGAAGGTTTCCAAATACATACGTCTCCGCAAATCATGGCAAGCATACTATTCCAACTCCAAACGGCAACCGGGAAGTTGAACGCTGAAATTATTCCAACGATTCCGAGCGGATGCCATTGTTCATACATTCTATGCGACGGTCGTTCGCTGTGCATGCTGAGGCCATGAAGCTGGCGCGATAGTCCAACTGCAAAATCACAGATATCAATCATCTCCTGAACTTCGCCTAGTCCTTCC